>VXPS01000207.1 GCA_009839425.1 Chloroflexota bacterium | reverse complement strand
CGTAGTAGTAGTTCTGGCTGCGCGGGTTGCCGCGGTCGGTCCAGGTCCAGTCCAGGCTGGACTCATCCAGGGACTCGCGGTGCGCCAGTTCGCCGTTGCGGAAGACCTGGATCTCGCGCAGCGGCTGGGCGGACTCGGCAGACACGCGCAGCTGCGGATCGCCGGAGACTTCGCCTTCGCCGCCCATCGGGATTCCAGATACCTCGGTGTGCACCAGGATCTTTGCGGACGTGGCGATGGTCCGACGGTTCCAGATTGCGTCGAAGATCGCCTCGCGCGTTGGCTCGGTGGCCCAGACGCCGGTCATGCAAAAGGCGAAGTGCCAGAAGCGGCCGTGATCGGTGGCGCCGATGAAGCCGATGCGGGCGCCTTCGCGCAGGAAGGTCTCGATCCACTCCCGCTGGTCGCCGCGGGCCTGCATGATCTCCATGGCGGGCTCCCAGGTGGGCCGGAAGCCCTCAAAGACATCCGGCTGGCGGTGGCCGTGAAAGTGACGGGCCGCCATGACCGCGCCGTCCGGCATGCGGCTGTCCCAGCGCTCCATCAAGTCCTCGAGACTGGGCGACATCAGGGTCAGGGCGCGAAGCTCTTCGCCCAGCTGCTGGTCGCGGTAGAAGATGTTGGTGTGGCCGGGATTGAGGCCCCACTCGAAGCCGAAGAGGGGTTCGAAACGGCCGTCGTTGGTGAAGGCGGCCACCGTTTCCTCGACCCGTCGCCACTCGTTGTAGCTCATGTATTCCAGGTGCTCGGTGAGCGCCCAGAAGTCCATGCGGTTGTGGTCGATCGCCCAGCGGAAGTTGTGCACGGGCGACCCGTCGTTGGCGGCGATGCACTTGGAGAGGTGCGAGTGCCGGTGCATGTCGCCCCAGTAAAGGTGGTAGGTCTGGTCGCCGACGGTCACGGTTCGGCCATCGCGGCGGACCCGCGGGGTGTCCTCGCGGACGCCTTCGTAGCGAGGGAATTCAACGCGTAGTGGGGGCTCTGCGGCGGCCGATGGGGGATCCAGCGTCAGGACTTCAATTCGCTCGCGAGTCGCGGGGGAGGCGCCGCCGCGAAGGAACGGCAGTCCGGCCCGCCAACGCTCGATGGTCTGCATGGACCCAAAGTCCATGGCGTTGTGCGCCACAACGCACTGTCCGTCCGGCAGCGCCGCCACGCCGTAGCGCGTGTCCGGCGTGCCGTAAAAGGGGCTCACCGTCTCAGGATCCGACCACGTCGAGCCGGAGTAGACCATGCGCTCCAGCCGCCAGCCGAAGTCCACGTAGTCGGTGCTGCGGAAGCGCTGGAAGAACAGCTCGATGCCGCGTGGCCCCGCGAGCAGGCGCGGCGACACCGGCACGATGTACTCGGCGGACTGCACGTGCGTGAAGGTCTCGATGGGAATCGGGACCTGCCCGGTGCCCCAGGGAATCCGGGGCTGGTAGATATTGCCGCCGGCGTCAATCGCGGCCAATACCAGTTGTCGCGTCTCGTTGAAGCGGTGGTTCGAGCCCCAGGGCGGCGACTGCTCCCAGGCCAGCCAGGCCGTGTCGTCCGCGTCCACGGCAATATCCACGTCCATGGCCAGCAGCGGCAGATCGCTGATCTGGACGGCGGGTCCGAGCGCGCCATCGGGTGCGATGCGGCGGGCGAATACGTGAAAGTGGTACCCCGTCCAGGCGTCCCAGGCCAGCCAGATGCCGTGGCCGGCCGACGCGCAGAGGGCCGGCCGCCAGGCCGAATGGCCGGGGACCGAGGCAACGCTGGGCGGGGTCCAGCCGCTGTTGGATCTGCGGCTAATCACGACGGTGCAGCGGTCGCCGTCGAAGGCCTGCCAGGCAACCCAGGGCTGGCCGTCCGAGTCGATGGCGGCGGCGGGTCGGGTCAGCGAGGCCGGCGCGTCTGCCACTGTCTCGACCTCGGCGCCGGTCCACGCGCGCACGACGAAGCGATGATCGACGCGCTCGCCCCAGGCCACCAGGCGTTGATCGCCCACGACGGCCACGGCCGGGTCCTGGATGACGGTGTGGCTCTCGGCTAGCTCGACCGGCGCGAGGTCATTTCCACCCAGGTCGCCGGCGTACACGCGATACCGCGCGGCGCCCAGGCGCGCCATGAAGTCGCGCTCGTCCCGACCCAGCCCGAAGCGCCAGCCTCCGCCCGCGGTGTTGGATCGCGCCGCGAACAGCGTCTCCTCGGCCCAGTCAGTACCGGCCCAGGCGCCAAAGGCCCGCCCATGGTTGTCTGGCGCCAGGTCGCAGGCGTAGGCGCCCTGCAGGACCGTAGGAATGTCAGGCCTGTCGTCTGTCGACATTGCGTCTTGGTCTCCTGGCCGAACGGTGCTCGCTATCCGGCTTTCGCAGCGTAGCGCGGGGTTTACTAGGCCTCGAAAGGATCCGGGATAGGCTCGCGGTTACGGTAGATGGAAGCTTCCAGGCCTGTTAGGAGATCAGATGCGACGTAGTAGCGGCCACGCCGCTCACCTCGTGCCTCCAGCAGGCCCGCCGCCGCCAGCGCCTGGAGATCGCGTCCGGCCACGACCTGGCTGACGTCGGCCAGTTCGCGGTATGCGGCATTGCCTACCCGAAAACCTTGGGCAGCGTCGAACAGGGCCGGGACTGATCGCTCCGGCAAACGACGGTTCTTGACCTCCTGCTCGAGCAGGTCCCAGCGACGCTCGGCCTCGGCTGCTCGAAGCCGCAGAGTCTGGATCTGTTGGAAGTGGGCGGATAAGGCGAATCGCACCCACGGCCGCGCGTCGCGCTGCGACTGCCAAGTGCCGCCGCCCACCTCGGCCAACACCGCGTAGTAGGCGGCGGTGTTTCGTCCCAGGTACTCCTCAATACTGGCAAAGACCGGGGCGAGTACGCCGGCGCGCGCCAGCACAAGAGACTGCAGCGCACGAGCCATTCGGCCGTTGCCGTCGCGGAACGGGTGAATCATCACCAGATTCAGGTGCGCCATCGCCGCCCGAACCACAGCTGGTGTTCGGTCCTCGGGCCGGCCAAGCTCCGCGACCAGTTCGGACACCAGATTTGGTACGTCCAGTGCGTCGGGGGCCTCATACACGAGCGTCCCGCTGCGCTCGTCGCGCACGTAGACAGGTCCAGAGCGCCAGCGGCCCGGACTTGCGCGCAAGTCGTCTTTCGTCATCATGAAGTGCAGGCTTTTGAGCAGTGAGGCGTCGTAGGCAAAGCTGGGATCGTCCGCTAGCTGCAGGATGAACGTGAGGGCGTCTCGGTAACCCTGAATGGCGCACCAGACCTGGGGGGGCGTATCCAGCGGATTGGCGCCGCTGACGGCAGCCACGGCGTCGTCCAGCGTGACATGCAGGCCCTCAATGCTGTTGGAGCCTTGAATGGCCCGAGCGGCCGCCACGCGCCGCAGCAGCCCACTCCAGCGCCGCTCGTCGGCGACTTGGCTTCGCAGCGCCGCACGCAACGCCTCAAGACGCGCGCAGACGCCGCGCTCCTGATCGTCAAGTGGAGGAGTCTTGAACAGCATGTCAATTAGTCGCATTAAACGAAACTATGAGTCGTATATTATCATACTATCTGGTATGAGATAAATGACTATTCGACACCGGGCAGTCACGGCGTGAGTCCGCGAGCGGGTCGCTAGCGTTGCATCGTGGCTGACGATCTGCCGCCATGCGGTCGCGATGCGGACCGAGGGACCAATCCGTGCCGGTCGACATGAGCGGGCACCATGCCCCGGTGCGGTGTAACGTATTCGTGAAGACCATTCGGCGAGGCTGACGAATGGGTGGGCGACCACCCTCGGAGAACACAACATGACTCCCCGTCGCATTGGCATCCTGACCGCCGGTGGGGACAGTCCCGGATTGAATGCCGCCATCCGCGCGGTAGGCAAGTCGGCCATTGGGCGCTATGGCATGCGGGTGGTGGGGATTCGCGACGGGTTTCGCGGCCTGGTGGAGAACCGGGTGGAGGAGCTGGACTCGGAGGCGCTGGCGGGGATTCTGACCCGCGGCGGGACGATCCTGGGCACCAGCCGCGACAAGCCGCACAAACTGCGCGTGGGCGAACAGACGATCGACATGACGGCCCGCGTCTGCGAGAACTACGCCAACCTGCACCTGGACGCATTGGTGTGCTTGGGCGGGGGCGGCACGCACTCCAGCGCCCAGCGGCTGCTGGACGCCGGTCTCAACGTCATCACGCTGCCCAAGACCATCGACAACGACATTGCGCATACCGACACCAGCATTGGCTTTGACACGGCGCTGTCGATCGCGACCGACGCCATCGACCGGCTGCACAGCACGGCCCACAGTCACCACCGCATCATCGTGGTGCAGATCATGGGGCATAACGCGGGCTGGCTGACGTTGGGCGCGGGACTGGCCAGCGGCGCCGACGTGGTGTTGATCCCGGAGCTGCCGTACGACGTGGAGTACGTGGCCGAATCGATCCGCCAGCGCAGCATGGGTGGCCACGGGTTCAGCATCGTGGCCGTGGCGGAACGCGCGAAGCCACAGAGTCCCGCGGATCTGGGGCTGACGGATGAGGCCTCAACCGGTGGGCTGGCGTTCGAGTTTGCCGGTCCCACCCTGGCTCTCACACATCGCCTGGAGTCGCTGACGCGATTGGAAGCTCGACTGACAATCCTGGGCCACGTGCAGCGCGGCGGAACCCCAACGGCCACCGATCGCACGCTGGCAACCCGGCTGGGAACGGCCGGCGCGGATGCGGTGGCCGACGGAGCCAGGGGCGTGATGGTGGCGGCGCGCGGCGAGGACACGGCGTTGGTGGACGTGGCGGATGTGGCCGGTCAGCGCAAGACCGTGCCGCTGGACCACCCGTGGATCCTGGCCGCGCGCGACACGGGCCTGTGTCTGGGAGCGCCGCTGGACTAGCGCGCGGCCGTTCGGTTTGACGCCGCTCGGTATCGTTAGCGGGGCGGCGCCGTTCCATGGCCCCGTAGCTCAGTGGATAGAGCGGTGGTTTCCTAAACCATGCGCCCCGGTTCGAGTCCGGGCGGGGCTACCACGCCGCGCTGGTCATCAGACAGGCTTGGCCCGCTGCCAGTTCCGGCACTGTGCAGCCATGCGCCTGTGATCGTGCGGTCCAGATGAAGGAGCTGAGCATGACCGTGAAGACCGTTGGCATCCTGAGTCCGGGCGAAATGGGGGCTGGCGTTGGCGGGGCCCTGCGCGACAGCGGCCTCTCGGTGCTGACGTGCCTCTCCGGACGCAGCTCCGCCTCACGTGAGCGGGCCCAGGCCGCCGGAATCGAAGACGTCCCGGACCTGGGTACCCTGGTCCAACGCTCCGATCTGATCCTGTCGATCCTGGTGCCGGCGCGCGCCCGGGGCGTGGCCGCCGCGGTGGGCGAGGCGGCGCGGGCAGTGGGCGCTTCGACCATCCTGGCCGACTGCAACGCCATCGCCCCGCAGACCGTCCAGGCCATGGAGACCGATCTGGACGGCAGCGGCGTGACCCTGGTGGACGGCGGCATCGTCGGCGGCCCGCCGCGCAACGGCCAGGGACCGCGGGTCTACGCCTCCGGTGCGGCGGCCGCTGTGCTGGGACAACTCGACGGCTGCGGGATTGACGTTGTGGACGTCGGGCCGGAGATCGGCAAGGCCTCGGCCGTCAAGATGTGCTACGCGGCCATGACCAAGGGCACCACCGCCTTGCGCACGGCGCTGCTGGTTGCCGCGCGGCGGCTGGACGTCTACGACGACCTGATCGCCGAGATGGAAGACAGCCAGGCCGCCGCGCTGGGCGCCGCAACACAGGGCATGCGTCGACTGCCCAACGTGGCGTATCGCTGGATCGGCGAGATGGAAGAGATCGCCAGCACGTTCGCGCACGTGGGCGTCACGCCCGATTTCCACTCCGGCGCGGCGCAGGTGTTTCGCGAAGTGGACGCCACGTTTGAACGCGACGCCGATCTCTCCGACCTGGCCGACGCCGTCAACCGTCTGGCTGAGACGAATGAGCCAGCCTAGAACGCGGAGACTGGACCGGATCCGCCGCCCCGAAGCTATGCTGAGCGTGTCAATTGCCCGGGGGCACGCTGACCGATGCGTCTGAACAAGGTCGTCGCGATGGCCCTGCGAATCCTGGCGCTTGCCCTGGTGGTTGGAATCGTGCCGCTCGCGGGCGCTTGCGGGGAGGCGCAGGGCGGCTCGGGCGTGACGGACCCCGAGGTCAGCGGCGCCCGGCTGGCCGCCTTCGCTCGGCCCACGCCGGACGCCGCCGCCGGGCAGCCCGCGCCGGAGATCCACGGCACCTCCTTCGACGGGACAGCCGTGTCGATCACCAATGATGGGCGGACCAAGGCCCTCGTCTTCCTGGCGCACTGGTGACCGCACTGCCAGGCCGAAGTACCGGTGGTACAGGCCTTGGTGGACGCCGGGGGCGTGCCAGAACACGTGGACATCTACGCGATCGCGACAGCCATTGACTCGGGGCGGGCCAACTACCCGCCGGATGCGTGGCTGGAACGCGAGGGGTGGAGTTCGCCCGTCGTGGTGGACACCAAGGACGCGATTGCCAACGCTTACGGACTCGGAGGCTTTCCGTTCTGGGTTTTCGTGAACTCCGACGGCACCACAGCGCTCCGCGTGGGCGGGCGGATTTCCGCCGACGAGTTGACCCTGATCCTCCAGCACTTGCGCTAGCTGGCGAGTGTCGGTGCCGGCAGTCTCTACTTCTATACTTCGGCCCGGGCGGCATCTGTCGGCAGTAGCCATCACGAGCGAAAGGCGGTGAAGAGAATGGCATTGCGAGTGGTGGCGGGCTACCAGATTCTGATGGCGTCTGCGGTGGGAATCCACTTCATCGTCACCAGCCTCTATCACCCGGGCGGCGATGAGCCGTTCACGGCATGGCACGTGATGGACTGGTTCATGGCCGTCAGTGTCGTCATCGCGCTCGGGCTGAGCTTCGGGCGCAAGCGCGCGCTGGACAGCGATCCTCATTGGCGGGATTACCTGGAAACGAACCTGACGTTCTACGGTGCGATTCTGCTGGCGCTCTGGTTCTTCTGGAACTGGTTTGGCGTCTTCAGCGGCCAGGACAGCGGCACGTTCTGGGGATTCATCAACCCGCTGTTCGTCATCGTCGTCGGTTCCCTGGGCTGCCGAATGTGGAGCCGCCTGGGAGCCTTGCGCCGGTCGTCATAAGCCCTAGGCAACGGACTGCGAATTTGCGCTCCGCCCGGGGCGCCGGAGGCTAGGTTTCCGGCCCGATCGACCCCACGGCCTGACCGTTTTGGGTAGCGGCGGCCGAACCGCCCGCCTGGATGCGATTGCTTCGGGGGCGGCGCGCCGGGTACCGTGCCTGTTGTAGCCGTGCGCGAGGGCTGGCCGATGGTGCGCTGGGGAATCGTGGGCTTGGGAGACATTGCGGCCAGGGCCGTGGCGCCGGCCATCCAGGCCCATGAGGGCAGCGAGCTCGTGGCGATTTGCCGTCGCGATCCACAGCTCCTGGACCAATACGCCCGGCAGTTCGAAGTCTCGAACGCGTACACCAGCTACGACGACATGCTGGACGCGGGCGGGCTGGACGCCGTGTACGTGGCGACGCCGGTAAACCTGCACGGTCCGCAGACACTGGCGGCCCTGGAGCGCGGCCAGCACGTGCTGGTGGAAAAGCCCATGGCTATGGACGCGGCCGAGGCGGCCCGCATGGTGGAGACGGCGGACTCCGCTGGTTTGCGGTTGGGCATCGCCTTCTACCACCGCTTCTACCCCATCAACCTCCGCGTGCGCGAGATCGTGGAGTCCGGCGAGCTTGGCGACCTGATCGCCCTGCACGCCAACACCTCAGGGCCGTTCACCATGACGCCCGACGATCCCAAATACTGGCGCGTCGACCAGGCGCAGAGCGGCGGCGGGCCGCTGATGGACCTGGGCAGCCACCGGCTGGATATCTTCTACAGCCTGGCCGGGAAAGCCGCCCGCGTGGCCGCCTTCAGCGATCAGCGCGTGATCCCGGGCAACGTGGAGGACACGACGTCCGTGATCGTCCAGTATCACTCCGGCGTGCAGGCCACCATTTCGGCGCTCTGGTCCATCAACCCCGCGCGCGGCGACTACGAGGTGTGGTGCACGGACGGCCACATCAACGTGCCGTTTGCGCGCGGCGAGGAGTTCACCATCGAGCGCCCCGACCGCTCGGAGACGTTTACGTTGGCCGAGCACGAACTGCACGACCTTCCGCTAATCGCCGATTTTGTGGAAGGCGTCAACGGCGGCACCCCCGTCCTCACCGGCGAGGGCGGCCTGGAAGTCCAGCGCGTGATCAACGCCGCCTACACCTCGGCGGCCGAAAGCCGGGTGGTCGCGCTCTAGGCCAGGCGAGGAAGGTCGGCGCGGAGGACTCCTCAGTCCTTTGGTGCGCGGGCGAAGGCGTAGAAGCCGGAGGCGAGGTCTTCGGCGGCGGGGCGGTCCGCGACGAAGCGGTCGAGATACTTCACGGGCGTGGTCAGCCAGGCGGCCACGAACTCGGCGGCACGCTCGCGGACCCGGCTGCGAGAGAAGCCGCTGAGCACCCCCTTGATGTAGCCGCGCAACACCCAGCTGAGGGCCGAACTCGGGCCGACGCAAACGCCCACTTCCACATCTTCGTAATCCCGCAATAGTTCGGCCACGCCCCTGATGGTGTAGCGCTGATAGTCGTGGGGCGAAGCGTGGTAGCCCTGCATGAATGGCACCTCGATGTAGACCATGGCGCCCGGTGCACAGACGCGCGCGACCTCGGCGATGGCCTCGCCCGGGCGGCGCACGTGCTCGAGTACCGCGGTGGAAAGGGCTCCTCCGAAGGCGTTGGAGGCGAAGGGCAACCGCGCCGCGTCGGCCAGCACGTGCACGCCGGGATGCCGCTCAACGTCAATGTTCACAATGGCCTGCCGCACGAAGCCGTCCAGCGTGCCGGGCGGAAATTGCCGGCCGCCGCCGCCAACGTTGAGTACGCGGACACCGTCGCGCCGGGTCGGCTCCGAGAGGGCGTTGCTGAACCGCTGCAAATTGTGGTGGGAGGCGTGGTTGTAGGTCGGGCTGGGTACTCGGTAGACGCGCCGCGCCAGTCCCATCAATCGGGCGCGCGTTCGACCGGTCATGCGGCGCGCTCCTGCTGGTCCAGCTGGGCGATGGCCGGGATCAGGTCGCCCAGGTCGTCAATGACGGCCGCGGCAGGCTCATCGCTGGGTCGCACGTCCGCCGAACGCAACCAGATGGCCCGAATCCCCAGGCGCTGAGCGGCGCGTACGTCGACCTCCCAGTCGTCACCCACCATCACCAGCGTCCGCGGCGATAGCCCCAGGCGCTGCGCCGCCGCCCGGTAGGGAGCGGGGTGCGGCTTGAGCCAACCGAGTTCCGTGCTGAACACCACCGCGTCCAGGTGCGGGGCCAGCGCCAGGGTCCGCAGGCGCTCAAGCAGCAGGTCTTCGCCGTAGAGCACGTTGGCGACCACGGCAATGCGTAGGCCAGCTTCCCGCAACAGTTGTAGCACTCGGACGGCCTGGGGCAGCGGCTGCATGGCCTCATACCAGGGCTCGAAGTAGACAGGCAGCAGTACCTCGATGGCCTCGGCGGAGGGCTCCCAGTCCATGGCGTCGAGCACCTGGGCCAGGATCCCATGCGCGTCGGGCAGAGCGCACTCGCGCTGGTATGCCTCTACCAGTGCCTCTTGCAGGGCTTCGCCCAACGACTCGGCCAACTGCTCGTCAGTGAGCGTCGTTTTCAGAAACGGTCGAACCAGCGGCGCGATAGCGGCGGCGCCGCGCAGGTTGCTTGGCGACCCGACCAATGGCTCCTGGGTGAGGAGTGTGTCGCCGACATCGAAGATCACACCGCGAATTGGCATCGTGGCCGAGTGTACGCGCGGCGTGCGTTCGCGTACGTCGGGCGGCAGGTCCGCGCTGGTGAGATACTGCCGTGAGGGATACCACGGTCAGCGCCGCCGGGCGGTGTTGTCCGAACGCATACGGAGGCGGCGTGAGGGATCCGACCGAAGGCGACCGCGAGCCGCCACGCAGATCCCCCGACGACCCACCGGCAGGGCGCGACTGGCCCGAACCGACGGATTCCGACGACCGTCCGCCTGCATCTGGCGGCCTGGGGGGATTCGCCGCGGACTCGGGGCTGGTCTACCGGCGTGTCGGCGCGTACGTCATCGACTCACTGCTCGTCGCGCTAACGACCACGGTCGTGGGCGTGGCCACCGGCGTCATCAGCATGGATTTCGAAGCGCCGGCCATTGATCCGTCGCTGGCGCTTTGGATGCTGATTTTCGAGGTGCTCTATCG
>VXPS01000317.1:789-10388 GCA_009839425.1 Chloroflexota bacterium | reverse complement strand
CAATGGCGCGGTCCAGGCCGATCAAGGGGTGGTTGGGGGGTGGGGGCTCCTGCTCGAGCACATCGATGCCGGCGCCGGCGATCCAGCCTTGGTCGATGGCGCGGGCCAGGGCGTATTCGTCGATCAGGGGGCCGCGCGCGGTGTTGATGATGTATGCGGTTGATTTCATGGCGCGAAGTTCCGGTTCGCCGATGGTGTGATGCGTCTCGGGGGTGAGCGGGGCGTGGACGGAGATGAAGTCGGACTCGGTGACCAGGCGGTCCTTGTCGACCAGTTCGGCGCCGATGTCGGCCACGCGGTCGGCGGTGATGTAGGGATCGTGGACAAGGATCTGGAGCCCGTGCGGGATGGCGCGCTGTGCCAGGGCGAAGCCGATGCGGCCGTAGCCAAGGATGCCGAGCACGCGGCCGCGCATCCGGTGCATGGGCCGGGCGGGCTGGTTGGTCCACGCCCCGGTGCGCACGCTGCGGTCCAGCACTGAGATGCCGCGGGCCTGGGCCATGAGCAGCGCCATGGCGTGGTCGGCGACCTCCTCATACCCGTAGTCGGGCACGTAGGTGACGGGGATGTCGAGGGAGGTGCAGGTGTCGACGTCGATGTTGTCGGTGCCGACGCCGTAGCGCCCGACGACGCGCAGGCGCGGGGAGGCGCGCACGACGCTCTCGGTGACCTTGGCAAAGCAGGTGAGTATGCCGGTGACGTCGGCGGCCAGTTCGGTGAGACGGTCTTCGTCGCCGGAGTCGGCTTCGATGACCTCGGCGTCGAGTTCGGCCAGGACCTCGCGCTCGGGATCGGTAGAAGGCCAGACGTAATCGGTAATCAGAATCTTGTGCCGGTCATCCACGCAAGCGACTCCCAAGACAGCGAGCGGTCCGGCGAGCTTAGGGAGCGGTCAAAACCGATGTCAACGAGCGCGTGGACGGGGTGGCGAGACGCTTTGGAATCGACGTGCGGCGTAAGAACGGGCCGACGCCGCGCTCCGGGTTGGCGGGGCGGCGCGGAAAGGAGGTGGATGCCCACATTCGCCGACATGACGAATCAACGTGAGCCGCTCGCGGTGCGTCGGTACGGTTGGCTCATTCCTCGAGGCCGTCCGGATTGGTTCTGGGGGCACTGCTTCCGATGCAGACAGAGGCGACGGCAGGCGGCGTCGCCCTCACTCGCAGTGCACCATGAACCAGCGCCGCAGGCAGGCATGGTCAGCATGGCAGACTAACGATTACATAGCGGAAAGCGATCCGAGGATCGAGTTTGACAGAAGGCGACGACCTCCGGTCGGAGAACGAGCGACTAAGGTCTCGACTCTCCCGGCTCACCGAGGCAATCCTCCGCATCAGCCAGGATCTTGAGCTCGAAACGGTGCTGCAAGAGGTCGTGGACAGCGCACGCGTGCTGACCGACGCGCGTTACGCAGCGATCACGACCCAGGACGACGCCGGTGAGCTTGAGGACCTCCTCTTCTCCGGCCTGGAACCTGGCGAGATTGAGCAAGCCGTGGGATTCCCGGCGGGCCCAGCCCTCTTCCAGTACCTCAGCCAGCTCAAACGGCCGCTGCGCACCCGGGATTTCGTCGCCCACGTCGACCTGGCTGGATTCCCGGGTTTCAGTCTGCCCATTGGCGCGTTCCTTAGCGCTCAGATCCGAGACCGTGGCAACCAGGTCGGCAATATCTACATCGGCAAGCAGCAACTTGGCCCTGACTTCACCCTGGAAGACGAAGAAACCCTTGAGATGTTTGCTGCCCAGGTTGGGGCAGCCATCACCAACGCGCGGCGCTATGGCGAGGAACAGCGGGCAAAGGCGGACCAGGCGGCCTTAGTCAATACCTCGCCTGTCGGGGTTGTGGTGGTTGATGCCAAGACGCGCGAGTTGGTGCAGTTCAATGAAGAAGCGCATCGCCTCGCCGGTGGCTTGCGTGGCCGGGACCGATCGTTTGATCGCGTGCTTTCGTTGTTCACGTTTCGGCGAATCGACGGGCGCGAGATTCCGCCGGCTGAAATGCCGATGGAGCGGGCCCTCAGGACCGGCGAAACCGTGCGCGCCGAAGAGATGACCATCCAACGTGAGGACGGTCAGACCGTGACGACGCTTGTGAATGCCACCCCCATCCTCTCGGAGGACGGCGAGATTGTGTCGGTTGTTTCAACCATCCAGGACATGACTCCGCTGGAAGAAATCGAACGCCTGCGCGCCGAGTTCCTCGGCATGGTGAGCCACGAGTTGCGCACGCCCTTGACGTCCATCAAGGGATCTGCGGCAACAGCTCGGAGCGCTTCATACCCACTCGATCCAGCCGAGACGCGGCAGTTCTTCCGAATCATCGAAGAACAAGCCGACCATATGCGGGACCTCATCAACAATCTGCTCGATTTGGCCCGGATAGAGGCCGGCACCCTGTCGGTTGCTCCTGAACCCACGGAAGTCGCGGACGTAATCGAACAGGCGCGAAATGCCTTCCTCAGCGGCGGCTACAGGAACAGCGTCGAAGTGTTCGTCGCGCCAGACATACCCCGGATTCCCGCCGACAGCCAGCGAGTCGGCCAAGTCCTCTACAACCTCTTCTCCAATGCATCCAAGTACTCGCGCGAGTGGTCCACGATTCGCGTGAGCGCCTCGCTTGAGGACGTGTACGTCGCGGTGAGCGTGATCGATGAGGGCCGAGGAATCTCCGCCGCGCAACTGCCCCGTCTATTCAGCAAGTTCTCGCGGATCGACAGTGACGACGGTCCGCAGGTCGAGGGATTCGGCCTGGGTCTTGCAATCTCCCGCGGCATTGTGGAGGCGCACGGCGGCCGCATCTGGGCCGAGAGCGACGGCGAGGGCCACGGCACACGCTTCACGTTCACGCTTCCCGCGGTCGACGTGGCCGACAAGACCACGGACCCGTCCGCCGCTCCCGTGGCCGCTCGCACGCAGGGCGCAGCGGTCGGGGCGGAGCGCGTCCTCGCCATCGACGACGACCCGCAAGTACTGCGCTACGTTCGGAGTATTCTCTCGGAAGCTGGCTACTCGGCCGTCGTCACCAGCGAACCGGCCGAGTTGGACCACCTCATCCAGGTCGAGCAGCCACATTTGATCCTATTGAATCTGGTGCTGCCCGGGACCAGCGGCTTCGAGCTGATCCAGCGTGTTCCGAACGTCTTTGAAGTTCCGGTCATCTTCCTGACCGGTCGAGGCCGGGAACAGGACTTTGCCAAGGCCTTTGAGATGGGCGCCGCCGACTACGTTGTGAAGCCGTTCGCACCCACGGAGTTGGTGGCACGGATCCGGGCTGCGCTGCATAAGCGGTCCGTCTACCGGCAGGCCCAGGCGGTCGAGCCCTTCCGCCTGGGCGACCTGACGATCAACTACCTGGAACGTAGCGTTACCCTGGCAGGCCGCCCGGTCAGGCTTACGCCGACCCAGTTCAAGTTGCTCGTCGAGCTATCCGGCAACGCCGGCCGGGTTCTGACCCACGACGAGCTGTTGATGAAGGTTTGGGGACAGGGACACTCGGCCGACCAGCAGTTGCTTCGGTCCTTCGTCAAGGGCCTGCGCAGCAAGCTTGGGGATGACGCCAGGAATCCCGTCTATATCTTCACGGAGTCGGGGATCGGGTATCGGCTGGCGAAGCCCTAACGGCCTGGAGGGCGGCAGCCACTCAGCGCGCAAACGGTAGTCATCAGTGCCATGAACACCAGGGCCGCGGGGTCTTTCCCGCGGCCCTGGTGACGACGAATCGCGATTCCGATCTTTCTCCCCATCGTCCCTTCGCGTCCTCGTTGAGCGCTAGGTCGCTGGTCGAAGCGTCGGCGCTTCTCCAGTCTGCTCGTCCTCCTCCTCTTTCCTCAGGCGTCGCCAGAAGAAGAGGAAGATTGCCGCCAGGCCGGCGAGCACTGCCGTCCATAGGGACACCTGGAATTTCCACTGCAGCACCTGCGACAGCAGGGCCGCAGCGGCGAGGAGCGCCGGCCACACGAAGCTGAAGAGCAGGGCCTTTTCAGGCGTCCACGCTCCAAAGCCAGACAGGAATGTCGTGACTGGATTGACGACCTCAGCAGTTGCCCCAGTCGATCCGCCCTGCTCTCGCGAGAGCAGACCGTAGCCGGCATCAGTCGCTTCCGAACCACTGGCCGCGGCGCGGGACTGCACCGTGGTTGTGGATGGGCCGCTGGAGGATCCGCTGGGCGAGTCGGTCGATCCCGGATTGCCGGAGGTACCTCCCGGATTGCCGGAGGTTCCTCCCGGATTGCCGGAGGTTCCTCCGGGATTGCCAGAGGTTCCTCCGGGATTGCCGGAACCGCCAGGCCCGCTGGGACCGCCAGGGCCATTGGGGCTGTTCGGGCCGCCGGGTGCGTTCGGGCCATTCGGGCTGTTCGGGCCGTCGGGGCCGTCGGGGCCATTGGGCTCATTCGGATCGTTCTGTGAATCCGTGTGGCCCGTACCGGCGTCGGACCAGGGGCCCAGGCCCTCCACGTTGGCTGCGGCTACCTGCACCTGATAGGCGGTGCCGGCGTCCAGACCCGAGATCCGGGTCGTGGTCCCCGCGCCGTCGAAGGCATGCGCGGTCCACGCTGTCGTGCCCACCGGCCGGTAGCGCAGGTCGTAGTCGGTGATGGCCGGTCGGCTCTGGTTGGCCGGAGCCGTCCACGTCACCTGCAGCACCGTCGTGGGCTGGGACGCTTCCGGCTCGACGGACGGCGCAGCCGGCCTGGCCGGCGGCAGCTGGTCGAGGACATTGATGGTTACGGCCACCGTGGCATCGACCGACGCGTCGGGATTGCCCTGCGCGTCCTTGCCATCGGTCACGCTGACGGTGACCGTGTATGCCGTGGTGGTTTCGTAGTCGAGTGCCGCTCCCGCTGCCACGCGAATTTGACCGCTGGCGGCGTCGATGACGAATTCGGTTGCACCGGACAGCGCGTAGGTCAGCGCGTCGTCGTCGGAATCGGTTGCCGTGACCGGCGCGCCGACCAGGGTTCCGCCGGGCGCGTTTTCGGCCACCTGGCGGACCGTTCCCGGGTCGCCGGGTGGGTCGCCGAAGCTCGGCGGG
The DNA here is from genome assembly GCA_009839425.1 of Chloroflexota bacterium. Classification (GTDB taxonomy): domain Bacteria; phylum Chloroflexota; class UBA11872; order UBA11872; family UBA11872; genus UBA11872. The sequence continues at coordinate 5,356 of VXPS01000317.1, read as the reverse complement.
TGGTTGCCAATCTCAGGCGCGCCGCTAGCGGCTTCGGCAGACGTACGGCCTTCGCCGGCGTCCGACCAGGGACCGGTGCCCTCCACATTGGCGGCCGCTACCTGCACCTCGTAGGCGGTGTCGGGGTTCAGATCTGAGATCCAGGTCATGGTCCCCGCGCCATCGAAGGCGTGCTCGGTCCACGACGTTGCCCCCACCTCGCGGTAGCGCAGGTCGTAGGCCGTGATGGCCGGCAGGCCCTGGTTGCCCGGAGCCGTCCAGGTCACGTGCAGCACGACTGCCGGCTGGGCGGCCGACGGGGCCACCGACGGCGCGTCCGGCTGAGCCGGCGGCCCCTGGTCCAGCACCTCGATAGTTACCTCCACCGTGTCGTCGATCGCGGCGTCAGGCTGATGATTTGCGTCCTTGCCATCACTGGCGGTGACCGTGACCGAGTAGGAGGTCCTGGTCTCGTAGTCCAGCACGGCGCCCTGGGCCACGCGAATCTGGCCGCTGGCCGCGTCGATGACAAAGGCGCTCGCGCCTGTCAGCGCGAAGGTCAGCTCGTCGCCGTTGCCGTCGGTCGCGGCTATGGCTGCGCCGACAAGAGCGCCAGCCGGTGAATTCTCCGCGATCGCGCGGGTCAGACGGTTGCCGCCATTCTCCGGAAGGTTGATCACGGGGGGCACGTTCTCCGCCCGGGTGCGGCCGACACCGGCGTCGGACCAGGGACTCGTGCCCTCGTCGTTGCTTGCCGCCACCTGCACTTCATAGGACGTTCCGGACTCAAGACCCGAGAGCGTGGTAGCGGTCTCAACGCCGACGAAGTCGTGCGCGGCCCACTCGGACGCGCCCACCGGCCGGAATCGCAGGTCGTAGTCCGTGATGGCGGGCCGACCGTTGTTTGCCGGGGCCGTCCACGTCACGTCCAGCACGCGCAGCGGCTGAGCCGTCGACGGCGTTACCGTCGGCGCGTCCGGTTGATCAGGTGCCTCGTCAACGTCGGTCACGGTGATGGTGACCGTGAGTTCGGTGTCAACGCTTTGGTCGTCGCCCCCCCAGGTCACGTCCAGGCCGTCGCTAGCCTCGATGACCAGGGTGTAGGACTCCCCGGTCTCGTAGTCCAGGGTCGCGCCTTCAGCCACGCTGAGTTGCCCGGTTTCCGGATCCAACGCGAAGAGGGGCGACGCCTCCCGCAGCGTGTACGTCACGGGATGGTCCTCGTCGTCGGCGGCCGTGACCGGGTCGCCCACCGGGGTGCCGGCCGGCGCGTTCTCCGCTACCGTGCGCGCCGCTACCAGCCTGGCGAACTGCGGCGCACGGTTGTTTGCCGCGGTCGCGCCTTCAGCTGTTGGCGACCAGTCGCCGGGGCTGTCCTCGTTGACCGCCCGTACCACGACCTGATAGGTCGTGGCCGCCGTCAGGCCGGTCAGCGTCGTCTGGGTTGCCGTGCCGGTGAAGGGGTGGTCCGTCCAGTTGGCCTCACCCGGCTTCCGGTACCACACGTCGTAGTCGATGATCGGCAGGCCGGTCCCGGTGTCCGGGGCCGTCCAGGTCACGTCCAGCGCGGTTGTGGGCTGGGAGGCCGACTGCTCGACCACTGGCTGATCGGGAGCCGGCGGCGAGAGGTCAACGTCGACCGACCACTGCCGGGCCGCCCGGTTGCCCCAGCCAACGCCGTCCCTGAACTCGCTGGCGGCAATGTCCACGGTCAGTCGCCCGCTGCGGGTCGGGGTGATATCAGCCATGAAATGTCGTGAGTTGGTCTGACGCAGCCCGGTGACGTTGCCGTTGACTACTGTCAAGTCTCCGGCGTCGAACCCCCGGGTGGGCTCGGTCAACTGAATGCCGATGCTAAAGGGCCCTGTCTGGGTCTCCCTTGGCCCGCTTATGCGGTGCACCCGCGGCCGATCCCCGTCCGAGTGCACCTCAAAGTACGCCTCGAGCCCACGCCAGTTGACCGATAGCCGGCTTGGGTATCCCCAGGTGCCCCATCGACCTCCTGCGTAGTACTCCGGCGTCAGGGTGAAGGTCGCGGTGGTTCCCTCGACGCTGACCGGAACGGGGGTCTTCGAATTCGAAGGCCTGAAGCTGAAGTCGTCGCCGGGCGGCTGGGAAAAGGTGGCCACGACCTCGAAGGAGTCCCAGCTCAAGCGGGGCCCGGCTGGCCCCTCGAGCTTGAGCCACAGATAGGTCGACACCTTGGACGTGGCCGTTTGCGGCGCGAGGCCGCCGCCGGCGGCCAGGGCCGCGCCGGCAGCCACCGTGACGGTGACGTCGCCGTCACCGTTGGGCGTCACCGTGGCGGCGTAGACCGCTCCGCTCCCCGACAGGGTTCCCAGCGTGCCGTTCTCAACGGTGACGTCGGAGGCGTCGAAGCCGGTGACGTCCGTCCCGAACGTGAAGGTCACGTCCAACGGTTGCAGATTCTTGAAGGTCTCCGGGAGGTCGATCGTGACCTCGTGAACGGGTATCACCTCGATCGTGAGGTCAATCGCGGCCGCCTGGCCCTGCACGGTGTAGTTCACCTGGCCCGCGTAGGAGCTCTTGGTCGCGTAGTTCACGGTGGCGCCTTCCGCCACGCTGATCTGTCCGGTGGCCGAGTCGATAACGAAAGCGCCGGAGGTCGCCGCCTCGCCCGTCAACGTGTAGGTCAGCGCATCGTCGGTGTCATCGTCGCCGTCGTCGTAGGGCGTCCCGATTACCGGGTCGCCGACCAGCGTGCCTGCCGGGGACTTGTCCCCGACGCTCCGGCGCACGGCGTCCGTGACCGTAACCGTCATTGTGCGTGAGACATATCCGCCGTACCCGTCGTGCGCGCCGTAGGTAACCGTCGACGAGCCGGGATTGATGCCTTCGACGTTGAGCGTGTCCACTTCGGTGCCAGGGCCGATGTTGATATCAGAGATGCGAGCCCTGAGCACGCCCGGGTACTGCGCGGAGGCCGAGAAGCTCAGCGCGTCGCCGTCGGCGTCCAAGAAATACTCATGCTCGATCGGCTCATTGATCTGGCCGGTCCGCTCGATCTCCCGATCCTCGAGGGCAACCTCGGTCGTTGTCGGCGGCCGGTTGGCCTGCCCTTCCCCGGTGTCCGACCAGGGACCTTCGCCCTCCAGAGCCGTGAGCGCGCGCACCTGGAATTCGTAGGTCGCGCCGGCTTCCAGGTCCGGCAGGTTGATGCTCAGCGTCGATGCCGACAGCTGGCTGGTGACGTTCTCGTTGGCGTCGGTGTAGGTGTACGCCGTCCACGCCTCGGGCGTCTCGCCGTCGGCGACCTTCGTGCGGTACTGCACCTCGTAGCCGGTGATGGTCGCGCCATTGGCGGCTGGCGCCGTCCAGGTCACGTCCAGCGCCGGGTTCGTCGGCTCGTCGAAGGTCGTGCGCGTGACCGTGGGCGCGTCCGGCTTGCCGGCCTCGACGTCCGTCACGTTAATGGTCACGTTGAATGCCGTCGCGTACCCGTTGACGGTGTACTCGACTTTGCCCGTGTACGAACTCTTGGTCTCGTGGTCCAGGCTGGCGTCCTGCTTGACGCTGATCTGGCCGCTGGCCGAGTCGATCTCGAACGCCCCCGAGGTCGCCGCCTCGCCCGTCAGCTTGTAGGTCAGTGCATCATCGGTCTCATCGTCGCCATCGTCGTAGGGCGTTCCGGTCACCGGGTCGCCCACCGCCGTGCCGGCGGCGGAGTTCTCGGCGATGCTCCGGGTCACGTTCCCCCTGGCGGTCAATGTGAAGGTCCGCGATACGTATCCGCCGTACGCGTCATGCGCGCCGTACGTGATGGTTGACGAGCCCGGGTTGAGCATCCGTGAGTAGATCTCTGCCCCTTCCAGCCGGACACTGGATACGCCGGGTCGGTTTGAAGAGCCCGAGTAGCTCAGCGTGTCGCCGTCGGCGTCTTGAAACACGTTGCCGATGGATCCAGCGACCTCGCGGCCCGACGTACCCGTGTAATTGGTAAGGAACCAGGCGGTGAGAGTTGGCGGCCGGTTGGCGCGGCCGGAGCCGCTGGCCGACCAGGGACCTTCGCCCTCGACAGCCGTGAGCGCGCGTACCTGGAACTCATAAGTCGCGCCGGCGTCCAGGTTCGGCACGGTGACGCTCAGCGTCGATGCGGCCAGCTTGCTGGTGACCTTGGCGTTGGCGTCGGTGTAGGTGTAGGACGTCCAGGCGTTGGCGGTCTCGCCGTCGGCGACCTGCTTGCGGTACTGCACCTCGTAACCATTGATGGTGGTGCCGTTGGCGTCGGGCGCAGTCCAGGTCACGTCGAGGGCCGGGTTGGTCGGCTCGCTGAACTCGGTCCGCGTAACCGTGGGCGCATCGGGCTGGCCGGCCTCGAGGTCGGTCAGGTTGATGGTCAGGTCGGCGGCGACCGCCTGGCCCTGCACGGTCCAATTCACCTTGCCCGTGTAGGAGCTCTTGGTTTCGAAGTCCAGGTTGGCGTCTGTCTTGACGCTGATCTGGCCGGTGGCGGAATCGATGACGAAAGCGCTGGCAGCATCCCCGCTCACCGAGTAGGTCAGCGCATCGTCCGTCTCATCGTCGCCGTCGTCGTAGGGCGTCCCGGTGACCGGGTCTCCCACCACGG
>VXPS01000317.1:0-779 GCA_009839425.1 Chloroflexota bacterium | reverse complement strand
TTTTTTTTTTTTTCTTGGGGGTTGTGGTGTTGGGGGTCGGCGGCGCCCCCACCGCTGTGCCCGCGGCGGCGTTCTCGTCAATCGCTAAAATCCGGGTATCGAGAATCGTGAGCGTGACATCCCTCGAGACAAATCCACCGTACCCGTCATGTGCTCCGTAGGTCAGCTTCGACTGCCCCGGATTGACTCCCTGATACTCAAAGGCAGTGACGCCGTTGTCGACTGGCCACGCGCGAATGATGCTGGGGTACTGGGCCTGCACTGTGGGAGCGAGCGTGTCGCCATCGGCGTCGCGAAAGAACTTTCTGAAGTGCACCACGCTCGCTACAACCCCGACCCCTCGATTCCATCGCGCATCAACCAGAAGTACATTGGTGAGTCCCGGCGGCCGATTGGCCCGGCCTGAGCCGATGTCCGACCAGGGGCCAGGGCCCTCGTCGTCGGTCTGCGCACGCACCTGAACCTCGTACGTTGCGCCGGATTCCAGGTTGGACAGTCGCAGGCTCGTGTCTTTTCTCTGCAACACCGATCCGCTGTATGGCGTCCACGCCGCCGCCGCTTCGCCCTGGGCGGCCTTCTTGCGGTATTGAGCCTGGTACCAAGTGACAGCCACGCCAGTGTCGGCGGGCGCCGTCCATGAAACGTCCAGCGCCGGGTTCGTCGGCTCAGTGAACGGTGCGCGCGTCACCGCTGGCGCAGCGGGCTTGCCGGCCTCGAGGTCGACTACCGCGATGGTGACATCGGCGAAGGCTTCCTGCCCTTGCACGGTCCAATTGACC
>VXPS01000197.1 GCA_009839425.1 Chloroflexota bacterium | reverse complement strand
CGAGCATGGTGATGCTCAGCAGTGGCGCCGCCATGCCCAGTACCACCATGCTGCGCCAGCCCCAGCGCCAGTTGGCCAGTTGCACCAGCAGTAACTCGGCCAGCTGACAGGCGAAAGCCTGCCGGTCGCGGCGATCAGGCATCCGCGCGCTCCGCGTAGTGGAGGTACAGATCTTCCAGCGTGCAGGAATAGATCCGGAAGTCCTGGTAGCGTTCGAGGTCGAGACGCTGTAACACCTCCGAGAGTTGGTCCTTCGGTACAAGCGCAAGCCAGCGTCCTGAGGGCAGACGACGGAACCGGAGTCCCGCCCCAAGTGCCGGCGGATCCACGGTACCGGCCTCGAGTTCCAGCCGCACCTGCCGGTCCACACGCCGCTTGAGCGAGGCGGGTTCCCCAATCGCAACGACGCGGCCGGCGCGGAGGATGGCCACCCGCTCAATGATCTTTTCGGCTTCCACGGCGTCGTGCGTGATGAAGATGACCGTGGTTCCCTGTTCGCGGTTGAGTTGGCGCAGGTTCTTCCACACCAGCTGCCGGCGCTGGGGATCGAGATTGGCCGTCGGCTCGTCCAGGATGACGACGGGAGGCGTGTTCGCGGTCGCCAACGCCAGTTGCACCAGGCGTAGCTGCCCGCCGGACAGGTGGCGACACGGCCGGCGCCGGACCGCGGTCAGTTGCCAAAGGTCAATCAGCCGGTCCCGCTCGTTTCGCGCGCCGGAACGGCTCTCACCCCGCAAGCGGGCGGTCACGAAGAGAATCTCGCCAACGGTCAGGCTGTCGAGCACCGCGCCGTCCTGCGGCATGAAGCCGACGCGGGTTGTGACCGCAAATGGATCGTCGGCGACGGGTCGCCCGAACAGGCGGATCGAGCCCGAGGTCGGCTGCAGCAGGTTGACCATCTGCCGCACCAGCGTGGTCTTGCCGGCGCCGTTGTCCCCCAGAATGCCGAAGATCTCGCCGCGACGGATGTCGAGCGAAATGCCGTCGTTCGCCCGTTCCTGTTGGCCGGCGTAGACCATGACCACGTCCCGCAACTCGTACACGATGTCGTGCTCGTGGCTCAGAACTTGGCCGGTCAACGCACGCTCCAATTGGCCGTCGTCACGCCCTCTGGAAACGTGGCGCGCTGGGCAGCGTAACGAGCGATTTCCGTCCAGACGGAGTCGAGCCGCCTAGAATGGCCGGCTGCCGTTCAGGAACTGGCTTCTTCGCCCAATCCCCATGAGCACCGACTTCCGTCCCACCGAAATCGATCCCAAGTGGCGCGCCCGCTGGGCTGAGCAGGACCTGTACCGCACGCCCGAGCCGTCCGACCGCCCCACCTTCTATTGCCTCGACTTCTTTCCCTATCCCTCGGGCGACGGGCTGAGCGTCGGCCACCTGCGCAACTACGTGCCGACCGACGTGATCTCCCGCGTCATGCGCATGCGCGGCTACGACGTGCTGCATCCCATGGGCTGGGACGCCTTTGGCCTGCCCACCGAAAACGCCGCCATCGAGACCGGCCGCCACCCGGCCGACCTGACCCGCGAGTGGAGCGCCAATTACAAGCGGCAGCTGAACCTGGCCGGCGGGTCGTTTGACTGGAATCGCGAGATCAACTCCACCCACCCCGAGTACTACCGCTGGACCCAGTGGATGTTCCTGAAGCTCTTCGAGCGCGGCCTGGCCTACCGGGCCTCCGGCTTGCAGTGGTGGTGCCCCATTTGCGGCGCCTTGGCCAACGAGGAAGTCAACGCCGACGGCACCTGCTGGCGCGACCACCCCGACGTCACCCAGCGCGAGTTGACCCAGTGGTTCTTCAAGATCACCGACTACGCCGACCAGCTGATCGAGGACCTGGAAGGCCTGGACTGGCCGGACGAAACGCGGGCGGCCCAGGTCAACTGGATCGGCCGCAGCGAGGGCGCGGACGTGACCTTCACGGCCGAGACCGGCGACGAAATCCCGGTCTTCACCACCCGCCCCGACACCCTCTTCGGAGCCACCTTCATGGTGCTGGCCCCGGAGCACCCGCTGGTCGCCCGGATCACCACGTCGGATCGTGCCGACGAGGTCCAGGCCTACGTGGCCGCCGCCGCCCGCAAGGCCGAACTGGATCGCGTGGCGCTGGACGACGACAAGACCGGCGTCTTCACCGGCGGCTACGCCATCAACCCTGTCAACGGCGAGCGCCTGCCTATCTGGATCGCCGACTACGTGCTGATGTCGTACGGCTCCGGCGCCATCATGGCCGTGCCGGCGCACGACGAGCGCGACTTCGACTTCGCCACCCGCTACGGCATCGAGATCCGCACCGTCATCGCCCCGCCCGACTGGGACGGCCAGCCCCTGGCCGAGGCCTTCGTCGGCGACGGCCCCATGGTCAACTCCGGCCAATTCGACGGCCTTTCGGTCAAGGATGGCGTGCGCGCCGTCACCGAGTGGCTGCACGATCAGGACAGGGGCGACTTTGCCGTCAACTACAAGCTGCGCGACTGGCTGATTTCGCGACAGCGCTACTGGGGCACCCCCATCCCGATCGTCCACTGTCACGCCTGCGGCGAGGTCCCGGTGCCCGAGGAGGACCTGCCGGTCCTGCTGCCCCACGTCGAGCAGATTGACCCGCAGCAGTTGGGCGGACGGTCGCCCCTGGACGCCGTCGACAACTGGGTCAACATCCCCTGTCCCACCTGCGGCAAGCCCGGGCGGCGCGAGACCGACACCCTGGGCGGCTTCGCCTGCTCCAGCTGGTACTTCCTGCGCTTCTGCAGCCCCGACCAGCATGAACAAGCCTTTGATCCCGACACCGTCAACCGCTGGATGCCCGTGGACCTGTACGTCGGCGGCGCCGAGCACAGCGTCATGCACCTGCTCTACGCCCGCTTCTGGACGAAGGCCATGCGCGACGCCGGGATCCTGGACCTGACCGAACCCTTCCACGCCCTGCGCCACCAGGGCCTGATGCTGGCCCAGCCCGGCTGGGTGGATGAGTCCATCCTGCGGGTCGACAGCCAGGGCCGCGCCCGCGTGGACGCCCCCGACGGCGCCGATGCCTACGACAGCCCCGAGGCCGCCCAGCCCTTCCGCCGCTATCCCCTGGAAGCCCGCTTCGAGCTCACCGGCCAGCGCGCCCAGCGCAACGGCGACGCCCTGGTCGAGTTCCGCGCCACCGGGATGTCCAAGTCCTGGCGCAACGTGGTGACGCCCGACGAAGTGGCCGCCAGCGCCGGCGGCGATGCCCTGCGCTGTTACATCCTCTTCATGGGACCGTTCGACCGCACCCTGCCCTGGAGCGATCAGGGCCTGGCCGGCGTCTCCCGCTGGCTGAACCGCGTGTGGAACCTGGTCCTGGACCTCGAGACGGGCGGTACCCGCCGCCGCAGAGCCGATTACGCCGATGTCCAGGTCGAGTTGCAGCGCCAACTGCACCAGACCATCCGTCGCGTCAGCAACGACATCGACGCGCTCAAGTTCAACACCATGATCGCCGCGCTGATGGAGTTCACCAACTTCCTGATCGAAGTCGGCGACGACGACCTGCGCGCCACTCCGGCCTGGAAGCAGACCATCGAAACCTTCCTGGTCCTGCTGGCCCCCTGCGCAGTCTTCATGGCCGAGGAACTCTGGGAGCGCATTGGAAACTCCGAGAGCATCCACCTCCAGTCCTGGCCCGCCTGGGACGAAGCCCTGGCCGCCGACGAGACCTTCACCCTGGTCGTCCAGGTCAACGGCCGCGTCCGCGACCGCATCGAGGCCCCCGTCACCACCGACGAAGCCGCCGCCCAGGAACTGGCCCTGGCCAGCCCCCGCGTCCAGGCCCACACGGACGGTAAACAGGTCCGCAAGGTCATCTACCGCGAAGGCCGCCTGATCAACCTCGTCGTCGGGTAGGCGCCTCTAGTCCTGGATCCGCCTGGCCGAGGTTCGTTGTCCGGCTAGTCCAGCCAGTGCTCGCCTGAGATCGCGTCTCGCGTGGTGAGCAGGGCATCAAGTGCCCTCACGAGCCGCCCGGCCGTCCGCCGGCTGGCTCGCGGATAGGCCCGGTTGCTCGTAAAGATCAGCGCCGGATACGGGCGCCCGGCCCGCATGGCGTCGGCGGCGAGCGGCCGATAGTCGACAACGTTCTCGGTCACGATCGCCCAACCTTCCGCCAGGGCTGCCTCGAAGATCGCCGCGTCCGGCATCCCGCGAAGGTCGTGCCGCTCGGCCACGGCCACGACGTCATGGCCCCGGTCCCGCAGCGCTTCGGCGATCGCGGGCACCCACATCTCATCGAGCAACAGCTTCACCGGCCCAGCAGCGCCTGCTCCCGCCGCCAGCGGGCCTCGGCTCGTTCAGCTTCTTCCTCGATTCGCCGAATCCAGTTGCTGATTTCGTCGGTGTAGTCGGCGTAGTACCGCAAGGCGGCGCCAATCTGGTCAGCGGTCAGTCCTGTCCGCTCGCCGATGTCTGCCAGGCTGTCCGAATCGCCACCATCCGCACCGCTAAGCGCCCCTACCACCTCCCATACGTCCGGACCGCCCATCAACCCGGCGCGTCGCCCGCCCGGACCAGACCGGAAGACAATGCCCGGATGCTGCTCCATGCGCAGCCCCTCCTCGAGCAGCTGCTTAGCCAGCGCCGACCGCGACTGCCCGCTTCTCCGGCTCTGCGCCTCCAACTGCTCGAACAAGCCGTCGCCCACCCGCACCGAAAGATGCCGGCTCATCGCGCTGGTCGCCCTGCCCGTATGCTGGTGTAACACAACGTAACACCACTCCCGAGCTTTCCTGGTGTCCGGCCTAATCGCACGATCCGAACTTCACGAGGATTCAAGACTCCGCGACGCCTCTATGCTTAAGTGGTTCGGGTCCGCACGGGAGGGTTGCTCGATGAAGACAAGGCTCGCGCTCCTGGCCGCGATGGTCGGTCTCGTCTTCGCCTTCCAGCCCCTGCTTGCCCAGGATTGCTCCTTCCAGTTGGGCTTCAAGGCCCTGCACGAGCTCATCCCGGACGTCGTAGGCGACTGCCTTGACGACGAGCAGCACAACCCGGCAACTGGAATAACCCAGCAGCCCACCACCAACGGCCAGCTCACCTGGCGCAAGGCCGACAACTGGACCGAGTTCAGCGACGGTCAGCGCACCTGGATCAACGGTCCGCAGGGCTTGCAACAGCGCCTGAACAGCGAGCGCCTTCCCTGGGAATCCGCGATGCCGGCACCCACGGCCGCACAGCGCCTGACGCTGGAACAGCTGCGCAACGCCGAATACCGCCTGCCGCTGCTCGGCGATCCGGACACTCCAATTCGCCTCGTGGACGGCATGGGCACGCTTGTCTATGGCGAGGGTGCGACCGAGCGGGAAACCGTGGGGCTTATCGACGACGCCGTTGCCTTCGGCGACCTGGACGGCGATGGCAACGCCGATGCCGCCGTTGTCGTCTACACCTCCGGGGGTGGCAGCGGCGCCTTCATCTACCTGGCGGCTGTGCTGGATCGCGACGGCGCGCCCTCACAGGCGGCGCGCGCCTACCTGGGCGACCGGGTGAGGGTGGAGAGCCTGCGCATTTCGGACGGACAAGTCCTCGTGCAAATCCTCGCGCACGGCCCCGGGGATGGGCTCTGCTGCCCGTCCGTGCGCACCACCAGCACGTTCGCGCTGCGCGAGGGCGGGCTCTTGCAACAGCGCCTGACCCTGGATCAGTTGCGCAACGCCGAATACCGCCTGCCGCTCCTCGGCGACGAGGACACACCCATTCAGTTCACCGATGGCGAGGGACAGATCGCCTTTGGCGAAGGTGCGACGGAACGGATCCACGCGGGCATCGTCAACGACACCGTCGCCTTCGGCGATCTTGACGGTGATGGCATCGCCGACGCCGCCGTCATCGTCTTCATCTCCGGCGGCGGCAGCGGCACGTTCATCCACCTGGTGGCCATGCTGGATCGTGACGGCGCGCCGGAACAGGCGGCCTGGGCGTTCCTGGGCGACCGGGTGCCGGTGCGGAACTTGGCCGTCACCGGCGGCCGGATCGTCGCGCGCATCGTCACCCACCGCCCCAGCGACGGCCTCTGCTGCCCGACCCTGGAAATCACCCGCACATTCGGGCTCGAGGGTGACCAGCTGGTCCCCCGCCAGGCGCTGGTCATCGAGTCCCCGCTGCCGGGTGAGACGGTAGCCAGCGGCGTCGAGGTCCGCGGCACAGCCAGCACTTACCTGTCAGCCGAGAGCCTCGCCTACCTCGTCTATGACGCCCGCAGCGGCGTGATCGGCATGGGCAGTCTTCCTGTCGACGGATATGCCGATCAGCCGGGAACCTTCGCCGCTCCGGTCGAGTTCATCGCGGCTGCGGATGGACCCGGGCGGATTGAGATCATCGACGTGGATGCGGGCGACGGCTCGGCGCTGGCCCGCACCGCTGTGACCGTCATCCTGCAGGCCGCTCCGCTCACCGACGGTCGCACCAGCCGCGAACCCACCTCCGAGCTCGTTCTGGAAGCGCCTCTCAGCGGCGCCACGGTCGACGCCTCGCTCGAACTGCGTGGCCGCATCAGCGCCATGCCCTTCGAGAAAAACCTGACCTACCGCATCTACACCCAGGCCGGAACCCTCATCGACCAGAGTTGGATCTCCGTCGACGGCGACTACGGCGGCCCGGGCACCTTCACCAGGTCGATCGACCTCCCGGCAACCACCGCCCCCGGCCCCCTCCGCATCGAAGTCCGAGACGAAAGCGTGGTCGACGGCGCCCTGATCGGCAGCACCTCCGTGGAGGTGTTCTTCACCGGCGGCTCTTAGCCCCCAGTCCCGCCGTCGCGCTCGACGCCTATGCGGCTTCGGACAGCGGGACCGTGCAGACGCGCCGGGTGAGGGCGCAGCAGAACCAGATTTGGTCGTTGTGCAGCGTCATGCCGTGAACTTCGGGGTCGGGGACATCAATCGCGGCCCGGATTTCGCCTGTGGCCGGGTCCAGCTTATGGACCTGGCGCAGGCCCACGTCGGAGCACCAGATGTGGCCGTCGGTGACGAACACGCCGTGCGGGCGGTGGCTGGGCGTTGGGATCGAGTGGTGCACCGACATGTCGCGTGGGTCAACCAGGAACAGCTGCTGGGCCGGCGGCACGGCCATCCACATGTGACGCTCGTCCACCCACTGCAGGCCGTGGGCGCCGGTGACCTGGGCCTTGGCCGGGTCAACCAAGGCCACGACGCCCTTGCCGGGGGTGTCGTAGTGGTCAACCGTCGTTCCATCGCCGTTCAGCTTGAAGATGCGGGACCCGAAGGTTGACGAGACCCAGAGATGCCCGCCGCCAATGGTGACACCGCTGGAGTGGTCTGACTCGGTGGGCATGCGAGCCAGGATCGAGCCGTCCGAGTAGTCGAGCTTGTACAGGTCGTTATTGTCCTGGTCGATGACCCAGAGGCCGTCGTCGGCGGCCTGCAGACCATTAGGCTGCGGGCCGGGCGTGATCCAACGGTCGGTGACTTGGGTCATGCTCGGCATCTCCGCAGGGAAATTCGGATGTGGACGGCGGACACGAGCATAGCTGGCAGGGGTTGCCGACAACTGTTCTTGACGCCGACGAGGGTCAATGGGACAGTTGGATTTGCGGGGAGCACTTGGCATGTGCTCCGTAACCCCCCCAGTCTCTTCGGCGGCTGGGATAGCGACCGCCCGCGGGCGGTCGCTGCCACGTTAAAGGCATCGCCGGAATCTGCGACGACACTCGATACGCGATTCCGGGAGCGGGCGGGAACCCCGGACTGATTGACGGCCACGGCGGCTGGCGTCAACCGCTGCCTTGGTATGGCTCGGGCTGTGCATGGACGTCAGTCCACACGCGCGCGTAGCGAGGCCCAATGCACAGTCAACCAGCAAACGTCTATGTAGACGGTCTCAACCTCTACCACTGCGCGCTTGCCGACACGCGACATTGGTGGCTGGATCTCCAAGCGCTTGCACGCCGGCTGCTGGACCCCGGATTCAAGCTGCGCCGTATCCGGTACTTCACAGCTCGCATAGGCAGTCGGCGGGATTCCGGAACGCGCCTCCGCCAACAGCTCTACCTGAGGGCGCTTGAGACCATCCCGGAGTTGGTAATCCACGAAGGTCACTTCCTCTCATACCCAGCGTGGATGCCGCTCGCGGACCCGCAGCCCGGCTCCCCGTCCCGGGTGAAGGTAATGCGCACCGAAGAGAAAGGCTCGGACGCAAACCTGGCGGCGTGGCTGACGCGGGATGCCGCCAAGCGCGATTGCCAGGCCGCATTCGTCATAACCGGAGATTCTGACTTCACGGGCGTGATCCGGATGGTGCGCCGGGAGTTCAACTTTCCGGTTCACGTGGTCGATCCCAGGCGGGCAACCAGCCGCCGCTTGCGGAGCGCGGCGACCAGCTACCGCGTGCTCGGTCGGAGGCTGCTGCCACAGTGCCAGTTCCCGAACAAACTCAGGGATGCGACCGGGGTCATCTCAAAGCCGCACGCGTGGTACGGATAGTCAGGCGGACGACTCCCCGCAGGCCTGGCTTGCCTGTCGTATCCTACTCGTGTACAATGGCCCCAGCTTGCCAGCGATGTCCCACTGGTCCGCGTTATCGGACTTGGATTGGGACCTATGCCAGATTCAGACGCGCAGCGCCCGCCCCCCGGCGAGGCGTATCTGCGTGAGCTTGAGGAACAGCTGCTTGCCGAATTCGGCGAGCGCAACGCCCGTATCGAACGCCTGCGGCGATTGCGGCACATGGAAACGCCGGTGGACATCCCGCCGGCCTACCGCACCAGCGCCCGCGAGGTGCGCACGCCGCTCGCCCGCGAGCAACTGAAGCGGGTCATCGGCAGCCTCACGGCCAACCGCCCGCTGGTCCACGTGCCGCCGGCCGAACCAACCGAGGCCGCCCGCGCCGGCGCCGACCTGCGGGCGCGCTGGACCAACGCCGCCCTTCGCCGCATGGACAGCGAAGCCGCCCGCGACGTGTTCGGCATGCTGATCGACGCCATGGTGGCGGACGGCGCCGGCGTGCTGAAGCTGCTCTACGCGCCCGACCGCTGGGCGGGCTATCCGCGGCGGTCCGCGCACAGCGATCAATCCGCCGACGCCTTTCTACAGCGCGCCGAGCGCTTCAAGAAATCCGCCCGCTTCCCGCTCGCCTGGCGCGACGTCGACGTCACCACCTTCTATCCGCTGGAAGGCGAAGACGGCCTTGAAGCCTGCCTGGAAATCGCCGAGCGCCCACGGCACCTCGTGCAACGCCGCTACGGGCTCATCACCGACAAGCGCAGCGGACATCTGGTTCCGCCCGGCGGCGATCCTGTAGGGGCGCCCCTTGTGGGTGCCCAATCCGGTCCCGCGGAGGCGCCAAATGCCGCGCCGCGCGCAACCGCCCGCGTGGTCGAGTACTGGGACGACGAATACTTTGCCTACCTGGTGGACGGCCACCTGGTTCGCCGCGGCCGGCACGGCTACGGGGCCATCCCCTACGTCCACGCCTACGGCGACCAGACCCCCAGCCGCGACCCGGCCAAGGCCGGCGTCTCCATGCTGGCCTCCATGGAATACCTGGTCCCCCTGCTGGATCAGCTCCTGACCATGAAGCAGAACGCCCTGTTCCTCTACGCCTACCCAACGCCCAAAATCACCAACTTCACGCCCATCGACCCGAGCCTGAGCAACGACGGCCGCCCCCGCGCGCTGGACTTCCAGCCGGGCCAGATCCTGCCGCTCTACGCGGGCGAGGACCTCACCTTCCTGCAATGGCAGGGCACCCCGCCCGACCTGGACGAACTCATCGCCCAGACCCGCGCCATGATCGACCAGGCCGGCGCCCCCAGCGTGCTCTTCGGCGTCCCGCCCGACGGCAACGCCAGCGGCTACCTGCTCAACCAGCTCATCAACACCGCCAGGGTCTCGTTCCAGCAGGTCGCCCGCCACGCCGAGCAGGCGCTGGAGCGGGTCGTGCAACTGATGTGGCGGCTGGTGGAAACCCGCATCGGCGAAACCGTCTTCGTCTTCGAAGCCGAGGACGACCACGGCTGGATCGGCCTGGGACCGCGGGACATCGACGGCTACCACGCCGTCCGCGTGCGCCTCGATCCGCTGGGACCCGCCGACGACGTCGCCCAGGGCACCCTGGCCGCCAGCCTCGTCGGCGCCCGCCTCGCCTCCCGCCGCTGGGCCATGCGCGAAAAGCTCGGCATCGAAGACGCCGAGACCGTCGAAGACGAAATCCTCCTCGACGAACTCATCGACGCCCCCGAAGTCCGCACCGCCATCGCCCGCGAAGCCCTGGCCCAGGCCGGACTACGGCCCACCCCAGCAACCGAGGCCTCCAATGCCGGCGCCTGAATCTCCGGAGACCCCCGAAGAGACCCTTGCGCAACGTCCCTCGACCTCAAAGGTGCGGCGGCTCTTCACCCTCTCCAAGGGGAGAGGCAGAT
>VXPS01000376.1 GCA_009839425.1 Chloroflexota bacterium | reverse complement strand
TGGTGGGCTCGGATATGTTTTAAAGACACAATCAGACACCTGATTGAAAACCGAGGCGCACAGCATCCCTCGCGCGTCGCCGAACCCTGGCAGCCTGCTACCCTGATCGTGCAACTACACGCGACCCCGCTCGGTCGGGTCGCCCGCGGAATAGCACCGCCGCACGCACGGGCGCCGGCTAGCTCCCTGCGCCCATGCGAACAGGCGAGTCTTCATACTTTCGCGTGTAGTTGCAACGGCCTGGCGCCCTCCGGGCGCCGATTGGCATGGCACCGATCCGGGCGTGGCCCGGAGAAGGCGCAGTCGGGCAGCCTTGGGCTGCTGGATTCGCTCGGGCAGGCTTAGCCTGCGGAATTCACTCGGGACGATCAACCCGTCGCCGTCACTATAGGATCGCCGGCAGCCGGTCACAAACCAAGATTTCGTCGACCCTGGCCCCGCCGGGCCATGCCGAATTACCTCGGCGGGACAGGAATTCGGCACCATCCGCTTGCGTAACGGGCACTGTCACTCCGGGAGCCGCAAACCTTGACGGACGGCCACCGCATTCACGGTCGACCGGCAGCCGGAGGCGGCCAACCGGGGGGACACGGGACCTGACGGGCCGCCACTTGCGTGCCGGCGTCGCCCGATTGCGGCGCAACGGGGCGCGCACCACAAGCATTGGTGGGCCGGCACGGCCCTGACCCTGCCCGGCGGATCCCCGATCCCGGCCGTCTGCTACGCTGTTCCACGCAACTACACGCGACCCCGCTCGGTCGGGTCGCCCGCTGAATAGCACAGCCGAACCAACGGGCACCGGGTAGCTCCTGGCGCCCCGGCGAATAGGCGGGGCTTTCATGCTTTCGCGTGTAGTTGCAACGGCCCGGCGTCATCCGGGAGCCGTTGGAGCGCGAGCGGTGCACCCGGATTCCCATCAAGACGCCCTGCGGGCCAGGCAACCATCGGCGACCCGCCGCGCCACGCCGTCCCGCGCAAAGGCGATCGCCGCCGCCATCCTCGCTGGCGCGATCGGGCTGGCCCGGGCAGGACCAGTACTCGAAGACGATTGACGGGATTCGCCCGGGACAATCGCGAGCGAGATGACCCAATGCCACCACTGACGTGCTGCTGCCGACGGACTCACGGCAACTGACAGCGGCGAAAACCGAACCGGCCGGGTGTCCCGGCCATCCGCCAAGACGCCCTGCGGGGCTTCCCCGACCCATTGGAGCCTGTTCCATGCAAACCCATACCCGAATCCTCGGCGGCATGGCCGCCGCACTAGGAACCGCACTGGTCCTGGCCGCCTGCGGCGGCGGGGGTTCCGGCGGCGGCTCACCCACGGCGCAGCCCATGGAACCCGACCCGCCCATGGTGATGCCCGAACCGGACCCGATCGTGAGCTTCACGCGCAGCAACCCCACGGGGCAGGACCTGCTCGACCACTGGAACCAGCAGGACGCGGCCCAGACCGCGCTCGGCCTGACCACCGGGAACGTCGCGCTGGGCGCCATCCGGAGCCTGATCCGCGGCGCCGACGACATCGACGAGCGCTCGCGCGCGGTGATGCGGAACGCCGGCAGCAGCCGGATCACGACGATCGGCCACGACAACGGCATCACGTACGGCACCTGGCAGGACGGACCCGCCGGGACGCTCAACATGCAGCTCGACTGGAGCCAGGCAAGCAGCCTGAGCGCCGACCGGCGAGGCGACTTCGAGCGCGCCGTCAAGGCGTGGACGTACCGCCTCGACGAGGATTTTCCGGCCCGCACGGTACCCGCGCATGAGGACTACACATACATGCTGTTCGAGTACGACGAGCCGCAGACCGCGGACGACATGCTGATCGTGGTCGAACTCGAGACCTGGGACGGCAGCCCGCTCGCCGGCGGCAACTACTTCGAATGGAGCGAACGGAACGGCGACGTGGAGAGCTGGTTCGGACACATCCAGATGTCGCCTGAAGAAAGGGAGCACTACCACAACGACTTCTTCCGGTACATGTACGTGCTCACCCATGAACTCGGGCACACACTGCCACCGTTCGGTCCGCGCCTGGACGGCCACGGCGGCCTAGCCCCCGACATGGGCGCGTTCGAGGAATACCTCGACATCGAAAACGGCCTCTTTACAGGCCCAAATGCGATGGCCGCAAATGGCGGACAGCCGGTTCCATACCAATGGATCGACGACGAGCACCAGCCGGTGCCGGCGGGCACTCCTGGAGCCACCCTCGACTTCGGTCACATCGGCCCGTGCGACTCAATCATCTCGTATGCACAGTGCAGCGACCACGAGAGGGAAGTCCTGGTGAAACCAACCGAACTTGATTTCGCCATCCTGAAGGACATCGGGTACGACTTGCTGCCGGCAAGCGAAGCGGCCCAACCCGAGGTTTACGGCTACGGCGCCTGGGCGGAATACAGCGCCTGGGGCGCAGGGGTCGAACGGATCATCGGCTACCACGGTTCGAGCGACGACTTCCGGATCACCGACCGGCTGAGCGCGCACGCTGACGCGTTCGGCGTGGCGCCCGGCACCGACTTCGCGGACGCCCACGCCGGCATGACCGGCTCGGCCACCTGGGAAGGCAGCCTGCTCGGCGTCGACATCGGCGGGGCAATGCTGCCGCCGGTGTTCGGCGACGCCGCCATGACCGTGGACCTCGCCGACCTCGACGGGACGCTCGCGTTCAGCAACCTGATGACAGCGGTCGACGGGCAGCTGCACGACTTCCGCCGGAGCCGGCTCGACTACAACATCGCCGTGACTGGCAACGGTTTCGGAGACAGCGACGGTGTCGTGAACGGGAGCTTCTACGGCCCCGAACAGGAGGAAATGGCGGGGGTGGTCGACGACCGATCGAGCGGTGTCAACCTGATCGCCGGATTCGGCGGTACCCGGTAGACCTCACGCGCTCGCCGTGCCGCAAGAGGGAGGGCAGCCGCCGTCGGTTCAATGACGGCTGCGAACTGGCCGGCCGGCGTGCTGCCCGGCGCGGCCACGGCCGGGTCGCGATTGAGGAATTTCATCGCCCGGTCACGCTGGCGTTCCGGCAACCCGCTGTCCGCACCAGGGACGGCCCGGACGCACGGCGCCGGCGAAAGCCACCGCGAAACCGAACCGACGCCCGAGGCAATAGGGCAACACGCGGCCCCCCCAGGATGCTGCCCTAGACGCTCACCCGCCGCACGGGACAATCGGAAACATGTCTGTCCGCGCACCCGCCCGCCGGAAGCCGATAGTGCCGGCGGGCGGCGCACGCACGCCTACTTGAACTCGACGCTGAGCAATTCCCAGCTGCCCTCCAGCGGCCCGTAGCCGTTGTCCTCGGTGCGGCCCCAGGCGGCCTTCACGACGGCACCGACCTGCGGCGAATACCAGGTGGTCTCATGCCAATCGTTGTACTCGGTCCCGGTGGTCCCGACCTTGAAGGCCATGTACCGCCCGGCCGGCACCGAGACCTCCTCGTACGCCAGGACCTTGTACTCGGCCCAGTACTCGCCGCTCCAGTCGGGGTGGAGCACGTGATCCACCCAGCGCGGCTGCGTGCGCCAAGTGTTGCCGACCTGGAGCGGCCACTCGAAGCGGGCGGTGTAGGGCTGGCTTTCGCCAAGGACCTCGCCGTCGGCCATGCAGCCCGCCCAGTTCTGCGTCTGCGAGTCCCAGAGGACGTGCGTCTCGCCGTCACAGGCCCCGCCGGGGTCCGATGACGCGGCGGAGTGTTCGTAGACATCGAGCGTCCGGCCGTCCCGCTCGATCTTCTGAACCATCGTGTCGGTATTGATTCTGGTCTCGCCGTTCACGGTGAGGTTGCCCACGAATACGGTGCCGATGCCGTACTCGGACGGGGCCTTCGCGGTCGGACCCGCTTCCTTCGGCGGCATCTCCGGAGCATCGGCAGCCGCCTCTGAGGCCACCGGCGCCTGCTGCTGGTTGCAGGCCGTCAGCGTCAACGGCACGGCGATCGCCATGATCACCAACTGGTGAATACGCATGAGGCTCTCCCATCGGAGTGAACACAAAGTAGGCAACTATAACCCCCAAGCGGTTTCGAGCCCTAGGATTCCGCGGAGCCAGCCGGCGCGACACTTGCGGTCGGCGATGCCGACCACCACGAGGCAGCCGGCAGCCCAGCCCGAAGGGGCAGCCAGACAGGCTGGTTCCAGGCGGAAAACGTGGATTTCGTCTTGCGGCGAATCGCTCGGGGTCAGCCAGCTGCGACCCACAGGACTACAGCTATTCGGCTGCCGGACGCATTGAGCCCTTGAATAGGCGGGCGGTGGCCGGCCGGCATGACTCATCCGGGGCATCCGTGTCATCCCAGCGTCAACGGCGGCGAATCCGGCGGGGCCAGGTCCTGGATCCTTGGCCTGCCCGACAGCCTCATCGCCGTTGCCGAGCGCGCCTGATGCTGCCCCGCACACCAGATTCTATTGAGCGCTGGCACCCCGGAGCCTATCTTCTTCGGTGTTGGTTGGACCGCGCACAGCACGCCCATGATGACCTATGCCAAGAGCACTGATCGTCCCATGCCGCTGGCAGAAGCCGTATGGGTCGACCCCGCGCGCATGAGCGGCGTGCCCTGTTTTCGCGGTACGCGCCTGCCCGTCCAGCAGCTCTTTGACTGGATCGAGGACGGCGTCCCGTTGAACGAGTTCCTGGGCGAGTTTCAGGTCGATCGCCGGGCGGCCACCGCCGTCCTGCGTGCCGGAGCATCGGCCGTCTGCGCCGCCGCCGCCGGCAGTCCCGACTGCGCTACCCCCTCCTGACGCCCCGGCGTGAAGGTACTCCTTGACGTCGGCGTATCGCCGCGCCTCCGTCGCCCACTCCGGGAGCAGCTCGGCGTTGTCGCGGTCGAATCTGCCGAACTCCACAACTGGGGTTCGCTCCGCGACGACGAACTCCTGGCCGCGGCCAAACGCGGCGGCTTCACTGCTTTTGTCACCACAGACAAACGGATGGCGGCGGAACAGCCGCACGCACCCGTTGCCATCATTGCGGTCGACCACGGCACCCGCGCCGGACTCGTGGCCGGCGCCGCCGGCATTGCTGAGGCCATTCGATCGACACGTCCCGGCGAGCATCGCCTGGTGCCGATCGCCCGGGTACGCCGATGACCCGCAGTCGAGTCCCGGCAACACCCTGATTGCGCTCTGGAGCATCCTCGGCGCAGCCATGCCCGCCGAGGCGTCTGCCGATTAGCCGCCCACCCCGGGCTGGCTTGATGAAGCCGCGCCGCCCACCGCACTACCATCACGAAAAGCCCGCAAATCCGACCTGCACCGACCTCATAGACGTTTTTGAGGACGCCTGGAATGGCTGCGTTCTGGACCAAGCCGAAACGCTTCAGCAACCGGTTCTCGACCTCCTGCACGAGCACGCCGCACGCTGACCTACTCGGCTGCAGGCCATGCGCTTCGGCGGCCCCGTTCAACTCGAATCCAGCGTGTGTCCCGTGTCGGGGTGTCCGACCCAAGGGAGCGCATCCACGACGCTTGGTCGGCTCTGCCGATGAACGGGTTGCTCGCAGGCACAAGCGAGCATTCGTCATTCAGTGGTAGTGTGGCGTTCTTTGTCGTGCATGCCATTGGAGGGTAGTCACATGCAAAAACACACTGTCGGCGGCGTTGTCCTGCTCGCAGCCCTGCTCGTGTCCGGCTGTAACGCTACGACGTCCGGCGAACCCGCCGCCGCTGCTCCCGAGCCGCCCGCCGCTGTGGTCAGCAAGGCAGCCATGGTCCCGTCCACCATCGGGAAGATGGCCACCCCGCCGCCGCCGGAGGGAACGAAGTACCACAACTACTGCATCCTCCGCGTGGAACCTGTGAGCAAATTTACTGCCGGCCGCTACGAGGGGTACTGGAAGGACATGCGGGCCGCGGGGTACGTGGTGGATCTTCCGGGGTTCCCACTGCCGTTGTTTTCCGATCCCGAACGGCGCGATGCCACCACCGCGCACCTGACGGTGTGTTCGTCGAGTTCGGTCGATCCGGATTCCATGTCGGGACAATGGGATAACGGAAACGGCGACCTGCAGCACCGTGGCGAGTTCACAGCTACCTTTTACTATGACCCGACCCCGGAAGGCGACTTCACCGATCTCAGCACCTTCTGCGGCAACAGCGAGGACGCGATCGAGCTTGGTGGCGATGTGACGATCGAGCCCTGGATGCACAGGGAAGCCCCGCCAACCGAGATTTCCACCACGGCAGAGACGTTGGTCGATCGCTCGGTGCCCCTTACGGGCCCGAATGGAGAAGTGGTCCTGACCCCGTCGCCGGAGGGAACCCGCTGGCACGTGAAGAACAACGACCATGCCGACGCGTTTATTGAAGTCTGGGTCTACGACTATCTCCAGTGACCCCTGAACGGCGCACTTGACCGTCACGGCGTGACTGATGTCGGGCTGCGGGCCGTCTGACGACGGCCGAAGCGGCAGGCCTCCGGGGATCCCGGATTCCCTGGATCCGGGCTCTCCCATGCCTGCACCGGTCCCGCGACGCTTCCAGGTAGCGCGCACCAACGCCGTCCGCCCGCGGGCCCATTTTGCTCCCCAACGGGCGGACGGCACGGGTGCTCTTGGTTGAACCCGACCACTTGCGGCCCTGGATGCCATGAGCCGCCTTGCTGACAGCGTCACCGCAACCGTTTCCCGGTAGTCCTTTGGCGCCTCGTGGCGTCAGCGAACATCTGCACGCAGTGCCGGCGCCGGTGCGGCTGGATGCCAATGGTGTCTCCCGACGCGACGCGGGCGACTTCGCCAGATTGCCCAATGGCATGGCTACGGCCCGACGGCCTGGCCGGGATTTTCTCTACACCCTCGCTGGCTGGTGCGACCACTTCATCGCCGACAGCCAATACGCCTGAACCCGCCGGCGGCTTCCCGTCCTATGCCCGACATTCCGGCCGGCTACGAAGAGGTCATGGGCAATGAAGGCAAACGGTTTGGAACCAAGGGGCGACCAGGCCCAGATAGCACAAGCCGCGCGAGGTGATCGGCATCCCGGCCCCGCTCGGCTTCAACAGGGTTCGCCAGCACGGCCCGCTAGGCGGTTCCGCCATCCTGCCGGGCGCGCCACCATGGCACCGGTGCACCGTGGTCGCGATCTCGCCGCCACGGGTCCGGCCGATTCCCCGCGATATCGCGCTGACCGTGGAGAGCCTTGGGCGCCAGCGCCACTGGACGCCTGCGCCCGGACCCCGCCGACTGCGCGGTTGCCGGCATTGGCGACACTTCTCGTTAGTTAAGTGCCCATCTCGGCGGAACCGCTCGCCCGAACCAGGCCCCCGGAGCAGGTCACCGCAGTCGGGACGGGACACCCACGGACGCGATACCCGTTGGAGACCGGCTGCCGCCGGCGCCATGGCTACACTGATGCTCACCAACCACCGCCGAATGCCCACATGAACACCAAGCCACCGTTGACCCCAGCGGGAACCCGGACTCGGATGCACGCCCGGCCCCAAGGCCCGCAGGCACAAGCCGTGCCGGACCCGCAAGGGGCCATCGCCCGGCAGCTCTTCGACGCTGTCACATTCGACATCGACCCCGCGGCGCTGTCGTTCGGCGGCGGCACCGTGCTCGCCGCCCGCTGGCAGCACCGGACCTCCGACGACGTCGGCCTGTTCTGCCGGCTGGACGTGTACGAGCAGCTGGACGGGGCGGACCTCGCCCGCATCGAAGCTGCGGTCCGGAAGATTCCCGGCTGCGACCGCGAGCGCACATGGTGCGAGACGATGGCCCTCTACACCGAGATCCACAGCATCGAGGCCACCATCCTGCCGCGCAGCACCGCTCCCAACCAAGAGCGGCAGTACGAACTCGCAGGCACGCCGCTCCGGCTCCAGAACACCGACGAGATCCTGTACGGCAAGCTCTTCGAACGGCTGTACCGTTCGGCGACGATCACGGTCCGCGACGTGTACGACGTCGCGAGCGCCGCCCGCCACGACCGCCCGGCGCTGCAGCGGGTGCTGGCGCACCTGAGCCGCCAGATCCCCGTCGAGATTGAGGCCCGGCTCGCCAGCCTCCCGCGGGGGTGGAGCCGACAAGACCCACAGCCGCTGATCGACCCCGCGCACGACTGGACGGAGGCGGCCCTCGTCGACGCGGCGCGGGCCGCGATGCAGCCCAGTGCGCGCGGGCGCCCGGGACCGGAACGGTGAGCCCGCACTGGTTCCATCGGCATCCCGACCACGTGGCGCCGGTACTCGAGCCGGCCGCCGCGTTCCGGCGGTACACCGCCCGGTACGGCCGGCGCGAACCGGACCCGAATGCGGTCAACATCGCGGCGGTGATCGCGCGCAAGCACTGCGCCGGACGGCCCGGCGAACTCGACGGCCATGACGTGCTGGCCGCGTTCCGGCGCCCGCCGGACCCGGACTGCGACACCTGCGGGGCGATCGGCTGGCTGCTCGAGAGCATCCGCATCCCGGAAGTCACGAAGCTCGCGGTCCGCTGCGGCGTCGCCTACGAGGACCTCGCGGCGCACCTGCGGGCGCAGGTCCAGCAGCGTCCGGATTTGATCCGGTACCTCAACCAGTACGCGATCCCGCTCGCAGCCGACGAAGCCCCGGGCGACGGCAGCACCGACTGAGCCCGCACTCCAAGGGATGAACCCAAACACCGCGAACAGCGGGGCGGCAATCGAGACCAACGCCAAGCGAGCAGCAATCTCCTCCTCGGTCGCACATGGGATGTTTCGTCGGCGGGCGCGTCGGGGCGCCCACCCAAATGCGCGACGAAACGAAGGGCAATACAGCTGCCTGCAGCGAGCGGGACGACCCCGGCGTCACCTGGACGACATCGATATCCGCCGACCAGGGCGGCAACGCCGCTTGTCAAGGAAACAAGCGCCTCGGCACACTGACGGAGGGGCAGAGGTTCGAGCGGAGACAGGCGCGGCAACGCCGGCCGAGCCCGGAACGCCAATGGAGAGGCCAGTAGCCAGACGCAGACAGCGTACCGAACGCCTCCCGACGACCGGGCTCGACGCGGTCGTCGCCAACCTGATTGCCTGCGGCGCCCAGGCCACCGCCAACGCGGCCCCATGGGGCGGCTGCCGGACTAACGCACCGCGACGGCCCCTTCCCGAAACACGACAACGCGCGGACCCTTGACCGATGATCACCGACCACTGGCAGCACGATGCGCTCGAGCGCGAACTTCAGGCGCTTGACGGCATGTTCAACAAGGCTGCCCGAACCATTCGCCTGACCGACCCCGAACGGGAACGCCGCCTCGACGCCATCCTGCTTGGTTGCGTCCTGCCGGCGGCCAGCGCCGCCCTGCACGACTTCCGGCCAATGCGGTCGCTGCATTTTTCCGCACTCGGGGCAAACAGCCATGACGAAAGGATCACCACGCTGTTCCACAAGTTCGTGACGCGGGAACTCGCCCTGGTGATCCAGGATCCCGCCCGGCCGTTCGAGACGGGCCAGCCGACACCGCCGTGGTACTCGCGGATGAGTTTCCAGGTATCCACGCAGGGATTTCACGTCGCGATCACGACATCGGTCGCGTTCCCGGAAAACTTCAGCTGGCCGAAGCTCAAGAAACTGCTTGCGGACCCGCTCCTCGCCGGCTGCCCGCCCTCACTGTCCGTGGAAGCAGCGGCCGACGGCCGGGAAGGAGGACTGAACGTCACGTTCGAAACGGGATCTGGCGAAACATGCGGCCCGGTCGATGCCGCGATCCAGAAACACGAAGGCAAACGCCTGCCGGCCGAAGCCATCACTGCCTGCGAGGCAGTCGATTACTGGAATCTGGCGCATGCCGAAGCGGAACTCGGCCGGCTCGCCTATCGAACCGCCACCGCGCAGCTGCTCATCATTGAACGGACGGAAAAGCTGGCGCAGAACTGGAAAGACACAGGCGCGTTCAACCGACTCCGGGAGGCACTGGTCGACTGTCACCATGCAAACTAGAAGGCCCCGGGTAGCCAACGGCATCTCGAAAGGGAACCGGCCCTGACCGACGTAGCCGTACCGGATATCGGCGCGATCCCTGAATGGCCGAAAACCGGGAGGCGGGGCGCGAGCGAATGCGTCTATTGCACTTCAAGAAACGGTTTCTGAGCCATCGTGCGAATTTCCTTCTGCACGGCTGCGCAGTAGGAAGAGTTCGCGGTCTGTTGCGCTTTCAGGGCCCCGTGACGGCCGGTTGTGGCTCCTCGGTTGGCCTCGTTCCTGAGAGCAACGCATCGATTTCCATTGCGCGAGCCTCTTCAGACCGGGATGCGCCGCGGCTGTCGCGACCGAGCGAGGGGATAGCGCGCGAGCGCCGAGATCGGTACATTGACAGTGATAGTCGGCGTTCCCCGCGCAGGCAGGGATCATCCAACACTAAAGCCTGAGCCGAAACCCGGCTCGTTACCGGCTATCGAGTGGGGGGGGCGGGGGGGGGAGTCGGGGCGGGGCGGGGGCGGGGTGGGGGGGGGGCCGGGGGCGGTGACATGCAGCGTTGGGGAAAAGGACGGGGTCGTGATGTAGAT
>VXPS01000300.1 GCA_009839425.1 Chloroflexota bacterium | reverse complement strand
GGGCGGGGCGGTTTGCACGGCGGGCGGCAAAGCCCTGTCGCAACGGGTCGAAGCAACTGTCAAGGGACCGGGATCGGAACCTTCGGGCGGGGGCTTTTCGCTGGCGCCGGAGAACAGCCGTCCGAGCGGGATCTGGTCTGACGGAGAGACGGTATGGGTGGCGGACTTGGACGACGCACGGCTGTACGCCTATCGGCGATCAGGCGGGGAGCGCGAGCCGGCGAAGGACACTGCGACGGATCCGGGGCCGATGGGGCTGTCGTCGGACGGCGAGATCCTGTGGGCGGCGGTCCTGGGCGGAGGCTTGCGGGCCCATCGGCTGGCGGACGGATCGCGGCTGGCGGAGCAGGATCTGGCGCTGGAAGCCAACACGGCACCGGTGGGGGTCTGGTCTGACGGAGAGACGGCGTGGGTGGCGGACTGGCTGGGCGACACGGTGCGAGCGTACCAGCTGTCGGACGGCCGCCGAGAGGCAGCCCGCGACATCAGGCTCGCGGGCGGGAACCTGATGCCGGCGGGGCTGTGGTCGGACGGGGAGACTCTCTGGGTGGCGGACTGGGGGGAGAAGATGTACGCCTACCGTCTCTCGGACGGCCGGCGCGAACCCCGGCGGGACATCGAGGCGGGTGCCGGCGACAGGGATCCGACAGGGCTGTGGTCGGACGGGGAGACGATCTTGACGACCGGATCGGAAGGCGGCGAAGTGCGTGCCTACCCGCTGCCGGAAGCCGTCCGAGGCGCGCCACGCACGACGCCGGACATCGGTCTGACGGCACGGGCGGTCAGTCTGCCGGCGATCGCCGACCCTGCCCTCGAGGCCGCGATCGGGGCGGCTCTAGGCAAGGCTGCCGGCGAGCCTGTGAGCCCGCAGGAGCTCGGCGGGCTTGTGACGCTCGTGGCGCGCAACGCGGGAATCCGGGACCTGTCAGGGCTGGAGCAGGCGGTCGGTCTTCAAGAGCTGGACCTCAGCTTCAACCCGCTGGCGGACCTGCGGCTTCTGGCGGGCCTGCCTGCGCTGGAGTCACTGGCATTGGACGGCGCGGCGGAGGACCTGCACGACCTGGCCTCGCTGACGCGCCTGCTGAGACTCTCGCTACGACACAACGGCCTAGAAGACCTGATGCCGCTGGGGGGGATGATGTCGCTGGTCGAACTGGATCTGGGAGACAACCGCATCGCGGATCTGCAGCCGCTGACGGGGCTCGGAAGACTCGCGGTGCTGAGAGCGGACCACAACCTGATCGCGAACCTGTGGCCGCTAGCGACGCTCGACCGTCTGGAGGCGCTTGAGCTGTCAGCGAATCGCGTGAGCGACCTGCAGCCGCTAGCGGGGCTGACCCGCTTGCGGATCCTGCGGCTGGGCGGCAACGGCCTAGCCAACCTGCAGCCACTCTCCGGGCTGCAGGGCTTGGTGGAACTCGGCCTGGCCGGCAATGCAGTCCAGGAGCTGCGGGCATTGTCGCAACTGCACGGGCTGCTGCGCCTGGACCTGCGTGGGAATCCGACCGGAGACTTGCGCGCGCTGCGGACGCTGGAGTCGCTGGCTTGGGTCCACGTCGGCGGAACGCGGATCGAGGACTTGGGGCCGCTCGACGACGTGCCAGGGCTGACCGTGGCGGGACGGGACGACCGGGAGGCGCCAAGAGTCAACGGGCGAGAGGTCGGGAGTGGCCGCGGCTTGGCCCGTCAAGGGAGGACAACGAGCGGCGCGGAATGAAGAGCGCGTTTAAGCTGTCGTTTCAGCAGAAGAGTTTCCCGCGGGAGCCCTCGCTGACCGCGACACCGGCCCTGAATGCCAGCACGGTCACCTGCCAGCTAGGTGATCGGACAGTGGTTTCGGGGCAGCCAAACGCCACCCGATGCTGCCATACGGAAACCTTCGAGCCATCTAGTGATCGGCTCTGGACGTGATGCTCGCAGACCGGAGAATCGAACGTGACAAATCGAACGCATGCGGTCGACGCCGTAGCGGGCGAGGAGAATCGGCAAGGAGATACCACATGAGGGGAGCATCGACCGCGTTTGCTTACTGCTCTTGCCTAGTCCTGCTACCCTTCTCCCTGACTGCGCAGGAACTGTATATCAGCACGGAAATCGGAATCGGCCTCGGGAATGCCTTGAAGGTCGATGCCAGCGACACTGATTTCCCGACATTGTGCGACAACCATTTGGACCCACAGAATCTCTTTTCTCCAGTCGGAATCACCGAGCCCGACGGCTGCTCGTCCGTGGCCTCACAATGGACCAACAGTTTCGATGGCTCGAATGGCCTGACTCCCGGGGTCGCTTTGGGGGCGATCACCGGAGTCGGGGCGAGAATTGAGGGCGAGTACTCCGTTTTCCGGGCAAACTACGACGCTACGTCATTTATTGGGGGTGCAGGCACGGACATCCAGGACAAGCTGAATCAAGAGTTTGTCCGAGCGGACGAACGCATCGGAGCAGTAGGCATCGACAATCTGTTTGCGAACGCCTATTACGATTTCCCGGTTGCAGGGAGACTCCGTCCGTATCTCGGAGGCGGCGTTGGGGTCGGTTTCGCTCGGTTGGACTATAACGGTGCATTCGCCAGGAATCTGAACCCCGACGCGATCAGGACCGCAGATGGAGCGACCTATAACGGTGACGGAGACGAGAACCAAGACCGCAGGGCGTTGCACGAGAGAATCGCGGGCACGACAAGCACTGCAAGCCACACGTTGCGAGATACCGTTCTAGCGTTCCAAGCCGTGGGAGGAGTGGACTACTTGCTCAACGACAGCACTTCAATTGGCATCAAGGGACGCTGGGTCAAATACGGAAGTTTCAGCGGCGGTAGCCGGTGGGACCAGGTACGCAGCCACAGTCCGGACAACGGGCCCGGTACACAAACTGTCACATATTCAATCGCAACCGACGATTTGAGCGTAACTGGCGTCACTTTAGTGCTCAAGTACAGGTTCTGATATGGGACGGCAGGAATCGGAGTGAAGCCCGTACTGTCCAGTCTTGCTGCGATTCGACCCGGCGAACTGACGTGCTACAAGCGACTTACCACCGGGAACCCTCGGTGCCGAGGCGCGAACGCCATCGCGCGGTGTTGTTGGGCACAGCCGAGGGTGCGGACGCGGCGGTCACCTTGCTGGATTCCTAATGCCGAGGGGGCAGGATCGAAGCACTAAGGACCCTTCAAACGCTGTTGAATCCAGCCTTGAGGGCTCCCAGGGGGCTCAAAGTCCGACAAAGCACTTGTGAAGTTACGGATTCAACGCCGTCAATAGTCGGCGAGACTGCGGAGTCCATTTGGGGCTAGTCCGCGCAGGTGTAGCGCACCCCAGCACTCACAGCCAAGTCCGCTTGAGGATTCCGTCTGGATCCTTCGGCTGCCATCTACTGGATTCAAGACAGCCGCTCGCCACTTCGGACTCGGCTCGGTGCCGGTCGGTCAAGCGCCTTGCGCGGCCCCATTCCCAATCCGCGGAGGAGGCTTCTCGAACAGGTTGGCTTGTGCGAAGGGAGCAGGGCACCCGGTTGCTTGTGCGGCCTACCGATCGATCTGCCGCATCCTAGCCGGGGTCCTCGGACTATACCGCTTTCCAACCGATCCGACGGCGGAATCGCAGCGTTGTCGAATCACCAGGCTCTCATGGTCGGTGCGATTCCCGACAACCCTTCACGCAAGCTTCCTTCGGGCGGCCGCCCCCGAGCTCGTCCCCGCCGTTCGTGGATGACCCTGCGCGATCGGCGCTCTCCTGAAGTGAATTGCGACTCCAGGTCGAGGCGCGTCAACTCGTCGTAGTCCTCGACGGCCTCCTCAAGCAGGCCAAGCTCCGACCTCACCCGGCATCGCCGGAAGCAGGCTGCTGCGTTGCCCGCGTCAAGCGCGATCGCCCGATCGCAGTCGGAGATGGCTTCCTCGTAGCGTCCTAGACGCGACAACGCGTCGCCTCGCTCGAGATAGAGCCGGTCGGGGTTGGAACGGAGGCCGATTGCCACGGTGCAATCGGCGATCACGTTCCTGCACCGTGCACGGGCGGCATCGGTGTCTTCCTGGAATTCCGGGCTGCTCTCCGGGGCGACCAGCATCACCGGCACAGCATTAGGAACAGTGCCGCGGGTCGCCGCGCGATCCGGCTTGCAACGAATTGGGCTTGCTGCCAATGCGCGAGCATGAAAACGTCCGTTCGAAGCGGCCGCTTTGAACGCCGTCGTCGAAAGAGGCTCCGCAACGGAATCGAGCGTTTCGAAACGGTACCACGAAGGGGAGAGCAACCATCCCCTAGGGCGCTGCCCCATCCGGACTGGGCAAGTGAGAACGCTTCCGCCCCAGGCCGAGACCCGGCAGGGCCATCCCCAACACGCACACCAGATCTTCGCTACCGCTGCCGGCGGGTGACATTCCCGACAGATCCGCGTTCGACCATGACGGTGCGCCCGGTCTCGCCCTAGCCCAGAAACATAGACCCCGAACTCCCCCGAGGTGGCGGATGCCGGTTAGGTGCATTCGCTGATCGACATCGCCTTGGATTGGGATCTGTCGGACATTCTGTGAGGTTCCACAGACGTCTCCGTCTGCCTGGATCCTGGCCGTGCGGGCGAGTCTGGTCTCCCGGTCATCGCCGGGCCAAAGTGCAGCAAGGCACGGCGGTGCGGCCCGGTCGTCACCAGCCGCAAGCCGAGACATCCAAGCCGGTTCTTTGGCTTCCAGCTAGCATGCGACGCGCCGACTGAATCCTGCGTCGCCAACCATTGGGTATTTCTCACATGAGGGAGTTTTCGTCCAGGACATCGATGTCATGCTGCATTTGGAGCCCAAGAATTCCGTCTAGAAAGTCCTTTGTCCCGGCCAGGTTCCGCTCCACGATATGCCGCTCGACTCAAAACAAGTAGAAATCCAACTCGATCTCCGACGGTAGTCGGGCAAGTGCGGCTTCGGCGATGACGAAACCCGTGTTGCGCACAATCGAGATGCGCAGGGGCCGATCATGCCTCTCGACCGCTCGATGGAGGCGCTCGACCGCTGTCTGGAATTCGTTGGCTCGGCGGACTTCCGCAGCATGTACGGGAACTTACGCAACCGTCCCCGAGCGACGGAAACCTTCCCGCGGATCCGGAGAGGGCCAAAACCTCGCGCGGCGCCTTTCGGAGCACGCGCGCTCTCGGAGGCAGATACGGGATCGCCGGTCTACGGCTGCCCCGTAGAGCGCGCCACGGCCGGGTCCAAGCTGACGAGCCGTTCGTAGTCCTCGATCGCTTCTTGATGGAGGCCTAGTTCCGACCTTGCCCGGCAGCGGCCGAGGCAAGCCGCGACGTTGTCGGGGTCGAGGCGAATCACATGGTCATAGTCGGCAACGGCGGCCTCGTAGATCTGTAGCCCGGAGAGGGCGCTGGCGCGCTCAAGGTACAGGGGCAAGTGGTCCGGCGAAAGGCGGATGGCCTCGGTGCAATCGGCGACCACTTCCTCGTACCGCTCCAGGCCGGCGTCGTCCTCTCCGCAACTCAAGTCGGGAATGCTGCGATCAGGACGCTCTCGCATCGACGGATCGCTACCTGGCTCGGCTTCGTCGACGGGCCCATGACTTGCCCGGTGTCCGTTCGAAGCCCAAGGCTCGGCGGGCAAGCCGTTTGCGCTGCCACGTCCGGAGGCTGTCGCGGCATCGTGACCCGCCGCCACGCCGAGCAGCCGGGGAAAGGCCTGGGTCGGCGCGCCAGACTCCGCAAGAATCGCCCTTGCCTGCGCAATCAAGTCAGGCTCCAAGGCCGGGCGGGCCGCGACCGAAGCTGCGCCGATTCTCGCGTCGCGTGCGATCGCCCGCAACTTCGCGTAGGTCCATAGCCCGGCGACTCCGATCAAGAGGCCGAGAACGACGAGCACGGCGCCGTTGGCTTCCTGCAGTCGACCGATACGCTGTTCGCGCTCGTCCAGCAAATCGCTGCGGAGCTCGTTGACCTGCCTCTGGAGGTCCACGATCGCCGCCGCGTCCGCGCGAGCAAGCCGATCCGTTGCAGCGGTCGGCGGGTCCGCCTGGCCGCCCACACGGACCAACTTCCCGCTTGCGTCCGATAGCGCAGGCTGATCCGGCTCGTCGGCCATTAGAGGGCCAGCGCTCACGGTCATGACGCCAGCGACGGCCACAATGCCGGCCGCCGAACGGCAGGATTGCGCCATGGTCCGGATTGCGGCATGCGGCGCGCTTCGGCGGCGAGGGCTATGGCTGATCATCCGCGCTTTCCGCCTCCCTCATGGCGTAGTCGGTCTCGGGTCCGAAGACGGTCCATTCCTCGAGCCAGTTCGAGTCTCCAAACGCACCGATGTATTGAGCGCTGGTGTCCAGCATTCCGTCAGACGGCGGAACCGCTCCCGCCCCGACCGCGAGTGCCGGGGAACCTAGCATCGGGCGTGGATCGGGGCCGACCTGGTAGCGCACGTTGACCAGCATGGGCTCCTCGTCCAGATAATCCACCATCGACTCGAGACCTCCGTTGACCTGGCCGTCGGCCGTGCCGCCCGCGACGGTGCTGAATATCGCGTTGTCGATGCTGCTCGTACCATCGATGAACAATGACCGCGCGCCATCACGAACGTCGATCGCCCCGGAAGCAAAACCCAGGACCAGCACATTCCTTGCCGTGACCGCCGAGCCGGCGCGCAGCATGATGCCCCCGCCGTGAGACCCATTCCTTGGGCCGTGCATGGAGGGACCGACCAGAGTGACGTTGTAGAGCTTCGGGGCCGAGCGGGGTAGCGCGTCAAATCCCAGCTCGTCGTTTTCGCCTTCGATGCCGCAATCACCCCCATCGGGGCCCTGCTGGAGGAACACGTGCTGCGCGCGACCCTGCCATCCATGCGCCCAAGCCAGCTCGTCGTCTCTGGCGCCGCTCGACACGCAATACATGCAATCGGCCGTGCCTCCGGAAAACAGGATGCCGTCGCCTGCACTGGCACGTGCCTGGACATGATCGATCAGCGTGCCGGACCCGACACCGTGGAACCCCAGGCCGGCACCAGCCGTGCCGGAACGGGCGTCCGCCCCCGCGAACTCGACCCGCAAGTACTGGAGCACTCCGCTCGAATCCGTCGGGTCATCGCCCCCGTACAGCGATCGGGTTTCCGGAACGGCACCGGCCGCAACGGTCGTGCCGCGAGTCGTCGGGGCATTGCCCAGAACAACCAACCCGCCCCAGCAGCCCTCGAATCGCTGCCCGAGCGGCGCGTCGCAACTCATCACAATGGGCGCGTCGGGACGCCCTTGCGCCATGATCGTGCCGTCTCTCTCCACCACGATGGACGCGTTCGGGCCGCGCGCCAGAATCAGCGTGCCGGGTTCGATGGTGAGCGTGGCACCGGCATTGACGAAGACCTGGTGCCGGATTGCGTAGATCTTATCGTTAGTCCAGGTCGTGTCGGTCGAGATTTCCGTGTCCCGTCCGTCGGACCCGATCATCACCGGTATCCTCGGCGACACGACGAACTTCGCGTGCGCCCGCTTGACGATCTCCGACGTGTTCAGATCGCGTAGCTCCACGACGAACTGCCACAGGCCCGGTTCCAGCACCCGGCCGCCCCAGATCTTCGTCGTCGGCAGGTGGCGGAGACGCTCTCCTCCGAGGTGACTCGGCGAGTTGCCGCGGACATCGACGATTTCGTCCCGCAGGCGTGGAAACGCCCCTTCCCGCACCAGATACTGCCGCTTCCCGGTCTCGATGTGCTCCATGTAGATGAGTTCGTGGAATCGACGCCTCTCCCGCATGGGATCCATGGCGAGGTAGACGCTGACTAGGTCGTGCCTCCGCAGGTAGCCCAGCTTGTCGGTCCAGATTGCGAGCAACGCGGGCGTGGGCGGCGCCAGCGCAGCTTCATCCCTGCTCGTCCAGTCTCTCTGCCCGGACTGTTCCGCCGCGATCAACAGCCCAGCTGAGAACGTTGTCAGCACTACCGCCGCGATGGCGTTTCTTCTCATCAAGAGGATCCTCCCTTCGGATTGCCGTTCCGGACCGCCGGGTTCCCGTAGATCGCGACGGCGCTCGCCCGCATCGCCCCTGAGAATGGATCGCGCCCTCCGCTCGCGGGTGGGCGGCCTTGCCTTTGCCCGTCAGTCAACCGGCACCTCGTACGCCCGTTCGGGGCCAAAGAACGTCCATTCCTCCAGCCAGTTCTTCTTGCGGAACGCACCCACGTGTTCGGCCGTGCGAAGGAACCGGCTATCGAATGGCGGCACTGCCGCATTGCCAAGCCGAAGGGCGACCGATCCGCTGCGCGGGCGTGGATCCGGATTGGGTTCGTGGCGGACGTTCAGCAGATCCGCATCCCAGTTGATGTAGTTCACATAGGGTTTGAACCGGCCACGAACCTGCGACGACCCGCCGTGGCGCCATCCCGATTTGGTCAGGACGGCGTTGGCCAGGCTGCTGCTGCCGGCAACGAAGTCGGCTGCCGAGCCGTCGAGCGCGTAGCCCGCGAAGCCTGTCACCAGCAGGTTCCGCGCGTACATCCCGGCCCCCGCCTCCAGGGAAATGCCGGGGCCGATCGTGCGCCGGCTGCCGGGAACCCCTCCCAGAACTCCGATGTTGTATCCGCCGACTAGCGTCGCGTTGTAGAAGGTGGGCATCGTGCCGGGAACCGCCTCGCTTTCGGAGCTGCCGTGCATCCCGGAGGCTCCCTGCGCCCCCTGCTGCACGTACAGATGCTGCATGGACCCGTGCCAGCCCATCGACCACGCCACCGAATTGCCTCGCGTGTCGCTGGACACGCAATAGCTGCAGTGAGCCGTGCCACCGCGAAACGCGAACCCGTCGCCCGCCGACGCATGGGTCTGCACATGATCGATGACAGTGCGGACACCGACGTCCTCGAAGACGACGGCGGAAGCCGGTGCACCGGTGAGCGGCCCGCCTCCGGCGAACTCCACCCTGAGGTACCGAATCTCACCGCTGGAGCCGTTCGGGTAGGCCGCGCCGCCCGAGCCGGGGGCGAATCGACCGCGCGGCAGAACGCTGGTCTGCGCTCCCGCGCCGCTGCCGGCCGTAGCTGTGCCACGCACCACGAGTCCGCCCCAGCACCCGGGACGCCGCTCTCCGACAGGCAGTGAGCACGTCATCACGACCGGTGCCTCGCGACGTCCGCGCACCACGATCCGGCCGCCCTGCTCGACGATGATCGCGGCGTTCGGACCCCACGCGCGGATCACCGTGCCCGCGTCGATCGTCAGCGTCCCGCCGTCACTGACGTGCAACTCGTCGCCAAGGTGGTAGTACCAGTCATTGGGCAGGTGCAGGTCCGTTTCGATGAACCGCTTGGTTCCACGGCGGTTCAGGAGCCGGGAGCCGTTTCGCGGAACGACGAACTTTGCGTACGCCCTGTGCAGGACCTGCGTCGTTCCCGGGCTGCGGACTTCAGCCACGAAGTGCCACAAACCGGGATGGGGCACCCTACCCTTCCAGATCAACTTGGCGTCCATGCGCTCGAGTCTCCGCGCTGTCCGCGAGTCCTTGGTCTGTCCGTATTGGTCGACGACTTCGTCCCACAGTTCCATGGAACGCTTGCGCGGCGCGAGGTACATCCGCTCGCCGGTGTCGATGCTTCCGCGGTAGAAGAAGACCGTGTATTCCCGCTCGTCGCCCTTGGGGTCGATGTCGAGGTAGACCCTGATCTCCTCGTCGACTCGATACGTCAGCTGATCGGTCCAGATCGTGACTGCCGGCGGCCCCCCTTCGCGGGTCGTAGAGCGATCGTTGTCGACGATTCTGAGCGTCGCCCTACCCTCGGCCAGCCCTGCAGCGCTACCGGTGAAGACTACGGTTTCCTCGCCTTCGGCCAAGGCGTCGTCGAGGGGTTCGAACTGGAATTTGGCCGTCGCGCTTGTCTGTTGTTTCTCAATCGGTATTGCGAAGTCTTCGATTGCGGTATAGTCCTCGCCCGCGGTCGCCGACCCTCCCGCTACCTTGACGGAGACGGCCGTGTCCGACGCGCGCGGCCCACTGCCGAGGAAGGCGGTCATGGTTAAGGTCTTGCGACCCGCGTTCTCGGCAACCGATTCGGAATTCAGCGACAGAGTCAACGGCGCCGGCGCCGGCTCGACGTCGTTGATCGTCAGGGTGGCCGTGGCCGCTGTCAGCCCTGCCGCGCTACCCGTAAAGACCACGGTTTCGGCACCTTCGGCCAGACCGTCCGCGGCTGGGTCGAACGGCAGCGTCTCCGTGCCGCTCGTCCGCCCCTCCTGGATGGTCACCGTGAATGGGCTGACCGCCGCGTAGTCCTCGCCCGCGGTCGCCGACCCTCCCGTCACGGCTACGCTAACCTCGATCTGCGACGGCGTCGCGCTTCCCAGCGAGGCCGTGACGTTGATCCTGGTGGCGTCAGTGCCCTCCTCCACTTCATTCGGCATCAGTGAGAGCGTCAATGCCGTCGGCGCCGCGTCGTCGTCGAGGATCGTCAGCGTCGCCGTGCCGGAGGTAAGGCCGCTCGCCGTGCCGGTCAGGATGACCGTCTCGTTGCCCTCTGAGAGCGAGTCGCCGCTGGGGTCG
>VXPS01000018.1 GCA_009839425.1 Chloroflexota bacterium | reverse complement strand
CGGCTCCCACCAATATCTACCCGCGAAATACGGTCGGCTGCGTTAGATGTTTAAAAGCCACAGCGCGCGGAGAGGACTCACGACGGGAGGCCCACAGTGGTTGAGAAACCCAATCTGCTGTTCATCTTCACGGACGAGCAACGGGACGACACGCTGGCCTGCTACGGCAACCGGACCATCCAGGCGCCAAACCTGAACCGCCTGGCCGAAAGCAGCTTTGTCGTCGACCGCGCGTACTGCACCCAGCCGGTGTGCACGCCTTCCCGCTCGTCGATTATGACCGGGTATTACCCGCACACGACGGAGTGTCTTGAGAACAACGACCCCCTGAAGCCAGAGCATCGAACGTTGGCCGAGCGCGTTCCGGGTGACTACACCTGCACGTACTACGGCAAGTGGCACCTGGGTAGCGAACTCATTGCGCAGCGCGGCTTCTCGGAGTTTGTGGGAATCGAAGACGGCTACCGGGCCTACTACGCAGACCCCGTCGAGGCTCAGCGTCTCAGCGACTATCACCACTTCCTGGTCGAGCAGGGGTTTGAGCCGGATTCAGGAAAGTCTCAGCGCGGTGACTCGTCGGCGGACACCGGTACGTTGCGGACATTTTCCCGGCAGTACGCCGCCGAGATGCCGGTGCCGTACACGAAGGCCAGCTTTCTGGGCGAACGTTCGGCCGAGTTCATTCGTGCCCACGCGGACACCCCGTGGGTGCATTATGTCAACTTCCTCGAGCCGCACATGCCCTTCGACGGGCCGCTCAACGAGTTGCACGACCCGGCAAACCTAGAGACCGGACCGGCCTTTCTGCGACCGCCGGACAGCGACGTTTCGCTGATCCATCGGGCGCTGGCCGCCTACTACGGCAGCACGGACTGGCGAGGGTTCGATCTGAAGGACGAAGCTTCCTGGCGCAGGGTGCGGCGGAATTACTGGGGGCTCGTGACTCTCGTCGACCGCGCCGTGGGACGCATCCTCCAGGCCCTTCATGACTCCGGACAGGCGGACCGCACCATCGTCGTCTTCACCTCGGACCACGGCGACATGATGGGCGACCACAACATTTTGGCGAAGTGCACGCTCTACGAAGAGGCTATGCGCGTGCCACTGCTGCTGCGCGTGCCCTGGCTACCAGACAACGGACGACGGATCGACGGCGCCATGAGCCTGGTGGACCTGCTTCCGACGCTCATGGATTTGATGGGCCTGGGTGCCCCAACCGAGGTCCAGGGCATCAGTCGGGCAGACGTGTTCGAGGGCAGCGCTGACCTGTCCAGCAACGACGTGATCGTCGAGTGGAACGGCAGCCACAACTCCTGCGTCTGGCCGCCGGACGCGCCCCCCGAGGCGCACCGGGTGGAATCCGACCCCTGGCGGTCCATCCTCAGCCACGACGGCTGGAAGCTGAACGCCAGCGCCACGGATCAGTCGGAGCTATTCGACCTCAACACGGATCCCCATGAACTGACGAACCGGTTCAACGATCCCGACCAGCGCGCACGAATTGCCGACTTACTGGACCGCATCCGGGCCTGGCAGGCAGCAGTCGACGACACGGCACCGCTGCCCGCCGTCTAGTAAGTCGTCTGCCTCGCATGGCTTCGCCATACCCAACGTCCGTCGAGCTTGCGGCCGAGGCCGGCCGGTCGGTTCTGTTCCTCGACCTGCTCGAAGTCGACGATATGCAGCGCGTGCGGCAAGTCGTGCATCCCGCCGTCAAGCACCCCGCCAATCCGGTCATCCGCACCGGGCCGCTCGGAACTTGGGACTCACTGCAAGCCAGTCCCTGGCAGGGCACAGTGATGTGGGATGCCGAGGATGGGCACTACAAGGCCTGGTACATGGGCATGGACGTCGCCGAGGCCGGCCTGCAGATCCCGCGCGTGGGCTACGCCGTTAGCCCGGACGGATCGACCTGGGAAAAGCCCAACGTCGGCGTGCACAAATACGGCGGCTCGCGCGACAACAACCTGATCGCATTTCTCCCGGGCAGACGCACCAATGGTCCGGCGCTGAAGGACCCTGGTGAAACCGACCCCTCCCGACGCTACAAGTTGCTGCTACGCGACGAGAACGGTGACCGGGAGATTTGGAATTCGCCCGATGGATTGGGCTTCACGCGCGAGGGCGCTCCCAGCATCTCGACGCCCCCGGCCGCCGATGGTTCGCGGCGACAGCTCCCGGATCCCCTCGCCTGGTTCGACGCGCACCAGCTTCTCTATGACCGGCAAGACCCGAATCCTGACCGCCGATACAAAGCCTATGGCCAAATGTCGGCACGGCGCGGCGGCTGGTCGATCAGAAAGGGCGCCCTGCTGTACGGCCCGGACCCCTGGACCTGGACTCGTTCACCGCAGAACCCAATCATTGACCCCGACGAGGGCGATGAGTCCCAGATCCACTTCATCTCAGTTCTGCCCTACAAGGGTCTGTACGTGATGCTCTACGAGTACGGCTGGCTGGATCCGCTGACCTCCGTGTATGTGGCTGACATTCGACTGGCCGTCAGCCGTGACGGTGAGCGGTTTCAGAGGGTTCAGCCTAATCAGCCATTTGTACGGCGAGGCGGGCCCGGTGACTGGGACGGTGGTTTCCTGGTCACATCGAGTGACCTGGTGGTACGTGACCACGAGATCCAGGTGTTCTACGCAGGCCAGCCCGAGCACTGGACAAACTGGCCCTCCGAGAATAGGGGCGAGTGGACGAGCAGCGCTGGCAGCGTGTATCCGGCGCAGACCGGCCTCGCGACGATTCCTTTGGATGGATTCGCGGCTCTCGAAACAGCCGACGGCGAAATGCCGGGCGCCGTCACGACGATTCCACTCAAGCCTTCGGCGACGCGGGTTGGGCTCGAGATCTCGTGGGGCAACGCGCTGCCGGGTCGAAACTGGATCGACGTGCAAGTGGTGGACCTTGCAGGAGACCCCATCAGCACCGTGTCCCCTGCACGCGTCGTGACGCAAGGATCGTGCGTGCCAGTGGTGTGGGACGACTTGCATTCCTTGCCGGTTGATCTAGAGTTTCGATTGCGATTCGGAATCCACGGCGCCGCCCGACTCTTCGGGTTCAGCTTTCGGGACATTGACGGCAGGCAATGAGCGACGACCGCCGTCCGAACATTCTGATCTTTGGCCTAGATACCACACCAGCCAATCATCTTGGCTGCTACGGCTACCCGCGTCCCACCTCACCCAATATCGATCGACTGGCACGTAACGGCGTGCAGTTCGCCGACGCAAACCTGACGGGGCTGCCGACCACGCCGGGTTGGACCAGCATGCTCACCGGCGTGCATCCACTGAATTCGGGCATCGTGATTCACGCCGAGCCGCCGCAGCAACACGCGCTGGCACTGGACATCGAGTTTCTGCACGAGACGCTGGCTCGGTATGGGTACCGCACGGCAGCGCTGGAAGGACGCGGACGCGCCTTTCGCTCGCCGTATTGGATGCGCAACTGGGAGACGTACCTGGACCGTGGCGGCGAAGCCACTTATGGAGGTGGTATCCCAGCCGAACACATGGCCGACATCCTGGTGGAGTGGATCGAGTCGGGCGACGCGGATAACGGCCCGTTTTACCTGTTCACCCACTGGTGGGATCCCCACTGGCCTTATTTTCCTCCGGCACCATATGACCGAATGTTCTACGCCGGCGACGAGCACAACCCCGGAAATACCAGCCTCACCAAGTTCCACCAGCACCCGTGGTGGAAACATCGAACGAGCGGCGGCGCGGGCAGGCGCGACCCCCGCCAGCAAGCGCACATCGACTTGGTACGAGATGTAACCGACTTGGAATTCGTGACTGCGTTATTCGACGGCGAAATCGCCTACATGGACGCCATGATTGGGCGCGTATTGTCGTCACTGGAAGAACGCGGGCTTGCAGAAGACACATTAACGGTCATCGTGGCCGATCACGGCGAGTCGATAGTCGACCACGACATGTTCTTCAATCACGGCGATCTCTATCAGACCAACGTCCAGATCCCCCTGATCCTTCACCACTCGGCTGGCCTTCCCATCCGCCGAGTACCAGACACCGTCGAGCACATCGACCTGGTGCCTACAGTCCTCGACTATCTGGGAATTGAGACACCTCCGTGCGCGGATGGAATGAGCCTCATGCCGGCCATCCGAGGGCAGACGCTGGAGCATCCGCCGGTCTGCATGACCAACAACAACTTCGGCATGAACCGAGGATGGCGCAGCGGGCGCTGGAAGCTCATCGAGCACATGTCGGCCGGTCACCTTGGAGCTAGGCCAGGAGATCTTGAGCTGTACGACGTCGTCAGCGACCCGTACGAGCGAACCAATCTCATTGCCACGCATCAGGGGTTGGCGGAAGCGCTGCGCGGCGAGATGCAGGCATTCGTAGCGCGCGTGCTGGATGGGCGGCCGGATCCGCAACTGACCTACGCCAATCATCCGTCGGCGGCCAGGGTCCCCTACTAGATCGCGAAGACTCTGGCTTCGGGCCGCCGCCTCAATCGGCGATCGTCAGCCGCTCGGCTTCGACCTCTTCGAACAAGGACTCCAACTCGCCAAGCAGCCTGGCGGCTCGCTGCGGTTCGGCGCTCGACAGATCGTTCTGCTCCCCGGGATCAAGCTCAAGGTCAAACAGCAACGGGGCTTCCGGAGGTGGAAAGTCACGCTCCGGAATGTCGGCCGGAATCGCCGCCGCGTGAAGATCGGGTCGATACTTCAGGTCACGGTCCATCTGGGTGTGTTCGGGCCGGACACTCATCAGTTCTGTGATTCGCGGCCGCACCAACTTCCAGCGGCCATTCCGGATCGCGGCATTGCACTCGACCTGTGGCGTGTAGCGATTCCATTGCCAGTACCGTCGCGGTGCGGCAGCCGGAATCTCGCCGCGGAGCGCAGGCAGCACGCTAACTCCGTCAATTGGCCGACCACCGACCCTCGAGACGCCGGCCGCCTCGATGAGCGTCGGCAGCCAGTCAACGTAGTGGACCAGTGCATCGTTGCGCTGTCCGGCCGGCAGTCCTTCCGGCCAACGCACCAGCATCGGGACGCGGATTCCGCCCTCGAAGACGTTGCCCTTGGCGCCGTTGAAGTTGCAGTTGAAGCGATGCGTATCCACTTCGATGCCCATGGTGTAGTCGAATCCGCGCGAAAGTTGGGGGCCGTTGTCGCTTGTGAACATGACGACGGTGTTGTCGGCACAGCCCGTTCGGTCCAGCGCGTCGAGAATCTGGCCGACTCCCGCGTCCATGCGCTCGTTCATGGCGTAGATCAGCGCGACGCCGTGAGCTAGGCCGGCATCCAGATAGGGCTGAACGAGTTCCTGCGGCGCCTGCAACGGCGTGTGCGGCGCGTTGAATGCGACGTGCAGGAAAAATGGCCGCTGTGCATGGCGTTCGATGAACGCCGACGCCTCTGCCGCGAAGACATCTGTCAGGTAGCGGCCGTCGGAGTGCTCGGTTGTCCCGTTACGGTCGATGCGCCACTTGTAGTAGTCCGCCCAGCCACCACGAAACCCAAAGAAGTCATCAAACCCACGGGCGTTCGGGTGGTACCGCGGATCCAGCGCCCCCAGGTGCCACTTGCCTACCATGCCGGTCGCATAGCCGGCTGCCCGAAGGTGATCAGGCAGCGTGACCTCTCGCAAAGCCAATCGGTCGAGCCCCTGGCCCTCCAGCGTGTCGATGGCTCCGGTGCGATGTGGATACCGCCCGGTCATCAGAGCGGCCCGGGCGGGGGCGCAGACGCATGAGCCGGAGTAGTGCTGCGTCAGGCACACGCTTTCGTCCGCCAGCCCATCCAGCACCGGCGTACGTGCCGGACCGTCGTTGAACAGCCCGAAGTCGCCGTACCCCATGTCGTCGGCCACGATCAGCACGATGTTGGGATGGGTCACGCCTCGTCCCTCCTAAGGCAGTGGATCGTCATCATCTCCGACCGCCGACGGCCACGCGATCGAAACCACGCGGCCAAGCCGTCGGTGGTGAGCCGCATCAGCCAAGCTGCGACGCCTGACTGAAGGACCGTACTTACCCCAACAGCCAGGACTTGTGCCTCAGCTATGCAGTAGCGAGGCCATCCGGTAGCCGGCGTCAAAGAACTCGCCATTTCAGTGGAGGTTCCAAGAAGCCCACACCTGATAGGGCCATGCCGGCCCGCAAGGCAATGCTAAATCCCCAACCGCCTGGCGCCAATTCGCCGGCCAACTCGCCGCTACGGCGGGCTGAGAGGACGGCGGCGGGCATTTGGGCACCTGTGCGCGCGATCAACGGACCCTTCGTTCACCAAATGTGAACGATAGCCAATCTGGTGCGCAATGGCGAGGAATCGTGGGCTGACGCCGTCGGTCCGCCGCGACAAGCGCACAGTGACGGGAGAGTCCAGCGACCTCTCGTACGGAGGGGCCTTTCTCGATCATGCGGCGCGCACCCAAGCGCTCGCCGTGGTCAGAAAGCACAACGACAATGGTGTCGCCGGCCAGTGACATGTGAAGATCGACGTCGTAAGGCGACACCACGCTGTCTTCTCGAGGGGATTCGGAGTATGCATGCTTGGCAGCTTCGGATGAGCGCCGCGGATGGAACCATTCCTGCGCGTCCGGACTTCTACCCGGCGTGCTCCAGCCTGGACACCCCACCCAGGTTCCCAGACGTTAGCCGCCGGAGCGAAGTTCGACTCGCTACTCTGTTCCTTATGCACACCTCAGGCTTCTGGCTCGTCGCCGGTCTGCTGGCCCTCATTGAAGCAGCAATCGTTGTCGC
The DNA here is from genome assembly GCA_009839425.1 of Chloroflexota bacterium. Lineage (GTDB taxonomy): Bacteria > Chloroflexota > UBA11872 > UBA11872 > UBA11872 > UBA11872. Next base: position 3,841 of record VXPS01000018.1, on the reverse strand, counting down.
GGCGCTTCGCATGCGCGTGGGGAACACCGGGCCCCTCAGCATCGTTGGCCGACGTCCGGCTGAGATTGGCTGGACGTTGCTACCGGCACTGTTGCTCGTCGCGCTCGTCTTGCTTTCATTGCAGCCGCAGTAGACAGAGCCGGCCTGTTTCCCGTGAACTCATCAAGTCCCGAGATCTGGTTGCGCCGCGCCGGAGTGTGGGCCGGCGCCGCGTCAATCCTGACCATCGGCCTTATCGGGTACGGGTCGTGGGTTCGCGTGTCGGGTTCAGGCCTGGGTTGCCCGGACTGGCCGCTCTGCGAGGGCGTGGTTGTCCCAAACCTGGAGGGGGCCACCGGCATTGAGTTCGGCCATCGCCTGTTTGCCGGCGTGACGATGCTCGCGTCTGTGGTGGCTTCGTGGTGCGCCGTCCGCGGACGAAGCGCCGACCGCCAGGCGACCAGGCTGATTGTCGGTGCGCTGGCAGCCATCCTGGTGCAGGCGGTGCTGGGCGGCATTACGGTGCTGACCCATCTGCACGGCATGGTCCGGCTGGCGCACCTGACGTTCTCGATGCTGACGCTGGCCCTATTGACGGCGGGGGCGCTGCGGGCACTGAACGTCCCGGGCGTGGAGCTGCCGGGCGTGAAGCGAACGCGGGCACTGCTGGTGGCGACGGCATTGGTGGTCCTGCTTGGCGGCACCATCGTCGGAAGAAATGTGAGCGCGGGCTGCCCGACCTTGCCGTTTTGCGACGGCAGCGTGGGCGCCGAAGCCCTAGGGCTTCACATGCTGCACCGCATCGCGGCGTCGCTGCTTGCCATCGACATTTTCGTCATGGCCTGGCAGGTCCGGTCGCGCGGCGGCACGCGGGCGGCGATTCTGTTGAGCCTCAGCGCTGTAGTCCTTGTGACGGCACAGGGGGCCGTGGGCGTGCTTTCCAAATCCATCGGCTTGTATCCGGAGCTTCGCGTCCTGCACCTGACGCTGGCCGCGCTGCTGTTCTGGGTGCTGGTCATCAAATTCAGCCTGGCGCTGAAGCACCAAAGCGGTTGATGCAAGCGCTGGTCCGACACCTCTTCCCGCTGGCGAAACCGCGAATCGTCGTCCTGGTCGTCTTCATCGCGGCGGCCGGCACATGGAAGGCCGCCGGCGGTCAACCGGATCCCGCGACGATCCTGGCGGTGATCCTGGCGGTGGCCGTGGCGGCCGCGGGATCCAACCTTGTCAACCAGGGACTGGAAGCGGACATCGACGCGGTGATGCGTCGAACGCGTGGTCGCGCGGTGGCATCCCGGCAGGTCAGCGCTTTCGCCGTCATTGCGGTGGGTCTGATTCTCGTTGCGGCGGCTGTCGTGTCGCTGGCGGTCGCCGCGAATCTGCTGGCCGGGTTGCTCACCCTGGCCGCGGCTGTGACGTATGTGCTCGTCTACACCGTGGTTTTGAAACGGCGCTCCTGGAACAACATCGTGATCGGCGGTGCGGCCGGCGCCTTTCCACCACTAATCGGCGCAGCGGCCGTATCGGGCCAGGTTGATGCCCTGGGTCTGTACATGTTCGCCTTCGTGTTTTTCTGGACGCCGCCGCATTTCTGGACGCTCTCGCTGCTTCTGCGGAAGGACTATGCCGCCGCGAAGGTTCCAATGCTGGGGGCCATCGCCAGCACGCGTGACACCGCGATCCAGATCAAGCTGTACATCATGCTGCTGGCGGCCTTGGCCTGGCTTCCCCTGGCGGCGGGCTACGGGGGGCTTACCTTCGCGCTGGCGGGAACGCTGCTGACCGGGTACTGGCTGCGCGCCTCGTGGCCTCTACGACGCGGTGCAAGCCCGGATCAGACGCTGGCGGCCTACAAGTTCTCGCTGCTGTACCTGGCGCTGACGTTTCTGATCCTGGCCGTTGAGCCAATGCTTCCCTGGTATGCGTAGGACTCAGATGTGCCGGGGCGTGGAGAGTTGCCGGCGGGTCAACGGGCCACCGGCTGGCGCCTGATCACTCCCACGATGGGAACGGCGACGAGGACGATGACGGCGGCCACGAGGAAGGGCAGGCCCAGCGGTTCCTCGTAGAACCCGGCCAGGCGTCCGCTGCCGGCCGACCCGATGGCGACGCCCAGCGAATAGACGGCATAGAAAATACCGAACGCCCTGCCACGTCGTCCCGCACCTGCGGCTTCGGTGACCAGCGCGGTCGCCGCCGGGAAAATCAGCCCGTAGCCGAGGCCGAACACTGCCATCCCGACCGCAATCGCGCCATAGCTTTCGGCAATGCCTAGAAGGGCCAGGCCCGCAGCTACTCCGACCAGACCAACGAGCACCGGTATGAAGCGACCAAGTCGGTCGCTGGCCCCACCAATTGGACTGGCCATGACGAGAATGGCTACCAGCGCAAAGATGGCGAAGCTGAAGCCGGAGCGGGCCGCGGACTCTCCCTGGCTTTCGAGAACGAGCGGCAGGTGTGCCACGAGCACTCCGACGCCGATCGTGACGGCAAAGAGCGTGACATTCGCCGAAAGCATGAGTCGCCCGATGGGCGTCGCGGCCTCGTCCTTCGCGCTCCGCGCAACCCGGCGAGCAGCCTTGTACGGCAGCCCGCGGGTAACAGCCGCGAAGGCAATCAACGTGATGGCAAGCACCGCGGCGTCGAGGAAGAAGACTGAATCGGCGCCCCAGGCATCGCGGAGGAAGCCCGCGACCGGCGGTCCGATCATCGCGGGGATGGCAATCATGGCGCCGGCGAGGCCCATCGCGCGGCCTCGCTGATCCGAAGCCACCCAGTCGCCGATGATGGAAAACGCGCCGGGCGTGAGCGCCGCCGCGCCGATGCCGTGGATCGCGCGCGCAACCAAGAGTTGCTCCGGCGATCGCACGAAGGCATAGCTGAGGACCGCAAGGGCGGTGATGGCCAGACCAAGAATGATGGGGCCGCGACGGCCCCACCGGTCAAGGACGAATCCCGCGCCCAGGTTGCCGAAGAGGTTCGTGACGGAGTAGGCGGCCACGACGACGCCGACGAGCGCCGCGGAGGCCCCGAGGTTGCGGGCATGCGGCGCCATGGTCGGAAACTGCACGAAGAGATCGAAGAACGCCGCGAAGACGACCAGCCTCGCGGCCCAGATTGAATGACGCGTTACGCCGTTCGAGGGAGTCGCTCCTGTCGCCGCGGAAAGTCCAGATGCTATGACAATAGAGGTTGGCCAGCACCTCCGAAGCGCTAACGCGTGGTCGAACGACGTGATTCAGCCGGCGCTCGGTACCCTGAATCCAGCCCCGTTCAACGAAACCTGACTCGATGACTGTGTCAGTCGTATCGCATGAGCCGCCCGGCTACGCGTGTCCGTTCTGCGCAATCGCCGGCGGGGCGGAGTCGGAGTTCACCGCCTGGCACGGTGAGCGCGTGTTTGTACAGATCGCGAAGCACTGGGATCCGGGCGGGCCGGGGCGGGCCCTGGTAATCCCGACGATTCACTACGAGAACATCTACGCGCTGCCCGACGATGTGGCCGGCGAAATCGCCCGAGTGGTGCGGCTCGTCGCCACGGCCATGCGGCGAGGCTATCCCTGCGACGGGGTGGCCGTCCGGCAGAACAACGAACCGGCCGGAGGACAGGACGTGTGGCACCTGCACACGCACGTCGTTCCCAGGCATAACGACAGGCCGAGCCCGGAATACCGGCATGACCTGGCGGATTTCGCCGAGCGCGCGCGTTACGCGACTCTCCTGCGACGGAGCCTGGAAGCGGTCGTCTAGAGGCCCGGCCTGGCGCGAGCTGGGTAGCCGCAGAGGTGCCGGGCCGCCCGGCCGGCTAGAGGATCTGGTCCAGGAACAGCTTGGTTCGATCTTCCTGGGGGTTGTTGAAGAT
>VXPS01000281.1:8787-10639 GCA_009839425.1 Chloroflexota bacterium | reverse complement strand
GGGCGCGCTTCACCTCATGCGGGGGAGGCGCGCCCGCGCTCTTCCGGTTGCGTCGGTCCGAGACAGTGGACGGATTCGAGATGAGCATCTTCGATCGATCGGCGGACGACGGCGCGCCGGCGCTGGGCGTCGCCTTCACCAAACCCGAACGCGAGCGGATCGCCGCGCTGTGGCGGCTGACGGCGCTGCCGCGCGAGGTGTTCGACACCACCTACGGCGCCATGCTGGCGGGGTTCTGGCGCTACGTGCGCGCCGCGCGGGACCCCGCCTGGACAACCCTCAAGGACCAGGCGCTGACCTGCGCGGTCGCTGCGCTGCGGGTACGCCAGGCGCACGTGCTGCCGCGCTTCGCCGCGGCCGAGGACGCCGCGCGGCTCGCCGAGGGCATGAGCTTCGCGCTCGCCGCGTGCGTGGTGGCCGAGCGCTTCGGCCCCGTCGCCGGCCGCGCCAGGGCCTCCGGCTGGCGCCCGCTGACCGCGGACCTGCCGGCAGAAGCGACGCTGGACGACGAGCCCGTGCCGCGCGCCTACGGCGCGCTCCTGCTGCCACGGCTGGCCGGTGCGACGGGCATCGCGTGGCTCGGCCAGGAACGGGCCGTCATGCGCGCGGTCGCCGCGTACTTCGGGGACGCGCCGAGCGAACTGCGCGCGATCGCGGTGGACGCGGAGCGCCGCGTCGGGCTGGCGCTCGACCGCAGCACGGCGGCCGTCCCGGCGCCGGCAACGCCGGAGCGTCCCGCGACCGATACCGCAAGCGACAGCGGCGCAGCCCCGGACGCTGCAGCCGCGCGGGACCCTGGCCCCGCAGCGCCGGCCGGCCAGACGGACGCCGCGGTCGACGCCGGGGCCAGCGGCTGGCGGTGGGTCGACTGGGTGCGCGCCGGCCTGCGCGACGGCACCGTGGTTGTCAACGCCGCGGACGGCTGGCTGCACAACATCGGCGGGGAGGCCTACGTGGTGGTGCCGGATGGCTTCGTAGCGTTCGGCGCGCTGGAGGGGCTGTCCGCCGGGACGGTGAAGAACCGCGTGTCCCGGATCCGCCGCCACCGCGGGCGGATGTCGAAGTTCGGGCCGACCGGCACGTTCCACGCCTCGCTCGCCGCCGGGCGGCACGCGAAGGGCATGCTGTTTCCGGGGGCGCTTTTCTGGGACGCGGACCCGCCGCCGGCGGCGGACGCGGAGCTGCGCAAGCCGTGGCAGTGAACGGGCTGTACCGGGCGCGCCTGCGCACGATCGCGGCGCGGCAGCTGTGGGACGGCCGCCGGCCCGCGCCCGGCCGCGTGGCTATCCCCGGCGTCCGCGACTTCCAGCGCGGCGTGCGCGCCCTGCGTGCCGCGGCGGAGTCGGGCGAGACGGTCGCCGCCGCGCGCCTCGAGGAGATCGATGCGGCGCTCGACGCCACCGGGCGCGCGCTCGGACGCTGGCGCCGTGGCTTGGCCGCGTACGTGGCGACGCCTCCCGACCCGGAGCCCCACGGCGTCGGCAAGCGGTGGCTCGGGGCGACCCGCCTGGTCGGCATCCGGGCGCCGCAGACGCGCCGCCTGGCGCGGCTGCTCGTCGACTACGACGCGCTGTGCGCCCTGTGCGTAGCGGCGACGGCCGCCGCCGGCGGGGCCGGGACGTCCAATACGCAGCACGTCGGCATCCGGAACTGCGGGCGCAGCATTCGGGCGGTGGTTCACGCCGGGGCGGCGGCTCGTGCGCGCCGGGGGCGACGGGGCCGGCGGCCCGCCGTCCGGCCGGCGGGACGGGGACCCGGCGCGGCGGGCGCCGGCGCCGGCGCCCCCGGGGGCCCGGGCGCGCGCCCGCCCGGCGGGGGGGGGAGCCCGCGACGCAGCCCAGGCAGCCCCGGG
>VXPS01000281.1:758-8777 GCA_009839425.1 Chloroflexota bacterium | reverse complement strand
GGGGGTGGGCGGGGGGGTGTAGGGGGGGGCGGGGCGCGGGGGCCGCGCCGGGGGGGCGGCGGGCCGCGGACCGGGGGCGCCGGCCCCCCGACCCGCCCCCCGCGCGGCCCGGGCCCCGCGCCGGCTAGGCTCGGTCGGGAGCACGAGAGGCAGCCAAGGCAGCCCCGGGAGAGACGGCGGGGCGGTATGTGATCGCGCAACGCGGTTGCGCGGGTCTGAGCGGCCGGCCCTGCAACGGAGGGGGCCGCGTCGCACGTTGTGTGCGCGGCAAAGACCGCTTGGGCGACCGGCGATTGCAGGGAGCTGGCGAGCGTATGCGGCGTCCCGTCGCGACCTCCGCGATAGGGGTCGAAGCCCGCATGGGCCGAGACCCGCTTTGCGGGGCTCGGTGCCCAGCACGAGAGCCCGGCCCCGCCAGGGGATCGCCCATCCCGTGCGGAGCCGACGGAAAGACAACGTAGCTGAGGAACTGGCTATCCGCCCTCGGGACGCGGCAGCAGGTACTCGATCTCGAGCGAGGCGCCCTTGCCTCGCGGCGGGGCGCGGAGGATCTCGTCGACCCCGTCGATCATCTCGCCGTACATGACTTCGCAGCAGACCGGCATGCGGTGGTTCGAGCCCGGATAGCCCCCGACGCCCCGGTGCAGGTCGCCTGAGCGGACCACGACCGTGTCCCGTCCGGCCTTCTCAGCGGCGCGGAAGAGTTGCCTCAGGGCAGCGCGGAAATCGTCTGCGGTCATGGGTCGACTGGGGTTCCGACTTGGGCATGGTGGCCTGCGGCGCCCCGCGGTGCAAGCGAGGAGCGCGTCCCCGCCGTGCCAGGCAGGCGGCGCTGGCCATCGGTCCCGGCGGTCCCAACCCGAGCGACGCGCAGTTGCTCGACCACGTCGTCGTCTCCCGGACCGAGAGCGCCAGCCGCCTCGCCGTCGCCGAAACCGGGAGTCGGGTGACAGAGTCTTGCTCAGGTCGCCAGCCGCGCGGCCGCGGAGGGAAAGACTGACACTGGCCACTGGCGCAGCCTGAACAGCTTGTGCCGCCGTTGGCCCGATCCGGAGGCAGTCCGGTCGGGCTTGGCCGAAGCGCCCGCGGCGGACTCCGCTTGCATGACGATCAGGGGACGGCGAGACTGCCACCGAGCTTGTCTCGGTGTGTCAGGGTTTGCACGTGAGCATGAGGCGACCTTCCCCGGAGGAACTGCGCGTGCTACGCGGAGTGCTGTACGCGTTCGCCGGGGCTACGGTCTTCATGGTCGTGGCGGCGCTCGTCAGTATCGGCTAATGCTCCCTGGCCGTCACCGCGTTGCTACGGAAGGGACGCTGGCGCACAGGCCACCGCGGTCGTATCGTGAGTGGGCGTTGATGCCGACCTGTTCGGCATGGCGCCGGTCGCCAGGCCGGCATGACCACCCGTCCACTCCCGCAGGGGACCGAGGTCCGCTCCGGTGGCCGGCCCTGAAGGACCGCCGTGCGGCGGGAACTCTTTGGAGTTCTCTCCGTGACGGCGGCCTCGGTCTTTTCCAATGGGCCAGAGCGGGTAGTTCGACCCGCAAGCAGAGGAGCGGCAACGTGTCGGGCTACGGAGGCGATCACGAGCGGGTTGAACTGGATGGATGGCTGGAATTCGACGACCGGCCGGCGAGCGACGCCGCGATTGGCCTGACACGGCGGGTGGAGGTGGAAGGGCGCTGCAATAGATGCTGGGGCCCGATCGCCGGGCTTTTGCGCAGGGACGGGCTGTGCGTTCACGTCGAGTGTCTGATTTGCGGGGTGTCGGTGAACGGCGAGGATGCGCAGCGGGAGGTGAGGGGCCTGCTGCAGGACGCGGCGGCGAACGTACCGCTGGTGCGGGCCGGACTGGGGTCGAAGTACAGGCCAAAGGCTCGCTTCGTGGTCAAGCTGCGGGCGGACATGGACAGGGATGTGCGCGCATACGAGCAGGGGCTGGCCGCCAGCCTGCGGTCGGGACGACGGAAGAGGTACCTGACTCGGCGCGACTTTCCGCCGGGAGAAGCCGGATACCTGTTCGCGCAGGCGGCGATGCTCGTGTCCGCTCTGGGTGGCCTGGCCCGCGAACTGTCAGCGGTGTCGGTTTCCGACGTGGAGTACGGGACCCCGGAGATTCGGGGAGTCGAGCCGACGGGCGCGGCAGCCGGCACGATGCGCATCACGGCGCGCGTGGCTGGCATACACCGGAGGCCGTCGAACGCCGCGGCGAAAGCGAGAATGGGCACGTTGATGATGGCCGGCTTGACGGCTGCCTTCGCCTGCGAGTTGGCCATGAAGGCGCTACTGATGACGCGGCACCACGAGGCCGAGAGGACTCATGACCTGGCAGCGCTTTACGCGGCGTTGCCGCTGGATTGTCGGGAGCGGCTGGAAGGGGACTTTGTCGACATCGGCCGCGTACTTGAGCACAACCGGCAGAGCTTTGGGCGTTGGCGCTACTTCGAGCAGGCGCTGGGAGGAAAGGCGTTCGGGGCGCTGGTGGACACGGACCGGCTTTGGGGACTCAGCAAATCGGCCCGTGTGTTGGTCGACGAATGCGTGGTGGCCGGTCTTGACTACAAGATCCACGCCAGGAAAGACAGCGAACTCAGTGTAGACGGAGGCGAGGTCGACTACCGCGAACTGGTGGACCTGCAGGTGGAGGGCCACGAGTCCGCGATTGCGTGGGAGCAAGTTCGGTTGGCCGCAGTACGGCAGCTGAACGAGGTTGGGGACACGGATCGGCCGCCGGGCGGCGAAGTCAGATAATGTCCATGGTGGGGGGAGCGGTTCCTGACACAGTAGCGTCGCGTCGACGACACGGCCCGGCTCGGTAGCGTGACCAGCGGCGGCATGCCGGGCCGCTTGAACCGATTTCCAGTCGGACGGGCCCGTTCGGCGGGCGGTTTCCAACTCTCCGGCCCCGTGGAGGCGTGGCGTAACTGGTCTCAACGCAACCGTCTAATAAACGGTCTGGCTGACGCGAGTGGGTCCGTGGGTTCGATTCCCACCGCCACGGCGTTGAATATGTATCAACCCATTGATAATAATGTATTTTTAAGGACTTGTCCATTTCAGTTACTCGTCTGGTTACGTGCTGCGGAACAAGGTTTCGAGGGTCTGAGCGGGGCCTCTTGGAACGTCGCGAGTGCCACTTCACGGTTTCGATGCGTGCGTGGTGGGCCTCGTAGCGATCGCGGTTGGGCGGAGCTGTCGAGCGTATGAGGCGAAGTTCGGCAAGCTTCCGCGAGAGGGATGGAAGCCCGAAGGGCCGAGACCCGCCTGCGGGGCTCGGTGCGTAGCACGACAGCCCGGCCCCGTAGGGGGTCGCCCAGCCCCGAGTCGAAACCGAGCCGCAGCGCGGAGAGGATCAGCGAGGCCAGGGACGAGCGCTCCTTCGTCCGCAGGGGTGTTCTTTCAGAACGGGATCCCGTCGTCTTCGGTTACGCGTACCTCTGTAATCCTGCGGTTTCCAAACTCGAACTTCCTACCGGTTGCATCCTCCAGATACTGCTTGAACCAGTTTCCCCGGTTGTGAATCCCGACGCAGCCATACAGTTGGTCGTTTTGAGCGTAGCCCTCGATGATACGGTTGAGTTCAGTTTCGCTTAGGTGATCTGCTGTCTCAGTCAGTCGCCGAAGTGCCTCGATCGTGTCGAGATAGCTAACTGAGGAAACAAACGCCTCAATCAGGATTTCCTTGAGCCGACTCTCTTGACCGATCTCGTCGATCAACGCCCGATAGACTAGGGGCGCGGCATCGGAGATCCGCTCCAGCGACGCCTTCAAGGCCTGTCTGGAACCGATGAACCCTGGTGGGTCTACAGCTCCTACCTTTACGCAAACGATTGGCGTTCCTTTCGCCAACGCAAAGCCGATCTCCTGATTCGTCCACGTGCTCTCGTGGAAGTCTTCCGTTAACAACACCAGCATGACCTCCATCGTCGTCAACCCATTCAGTATTTCCACCTGCCACTCCTTCATGGGCTTGATGGCGTCGTGGGCTACAAATGTCGAGACCCCGTATGGCTCCAGGGCATCGGCGAGAGCACGCGCCTCCGACTTGTACTGGTCCCGATGGCTCAAGAAAATCCGAAGCAAGTTCGCCTTCCACAGTCCAACCTCGAGCGGGCGAGCGTATGGTTCACCCGAATAGGGAACGGCGGTGCGAAATTGGGGGTCAGATTCATCGGCGAGTTTGACGTACACGGCCCTTACATACTCGTTCTCTATCTCTGGTGTGGCCTTGTTCAAATCATCGCGGACTTGCACGGACACCCGCTCCTGGTCGTCGAGGTCAACCAGATCGATTGATGTCGGGGGCACAAAAACGACGACATCGTGACCATGAGTTCCGCCGTTCCAATTGTCGTATTCGGTTCCGGGCTCGAAATGAAATCGGCTCGATTCCAAGAGGTCACAGAGGTCCGTCTCGCCTTTGTTCTTATAGTGGCGGGTCAGCCGTCTGAAAGCCGGCAGCAGTTTCGGCAACAGCGCGTAGTCAGTCATGTTCGTTCTGCGTGGACACGGTGCCACGGGCACAGGATTTGCTGGAACGACCCGCAGAGACGGTTAATCTGCATGCGAGCGCCGGATTCTAAGGGTTGTCGGCGAGGAGGGAGCGGGCCCACGGGAGCGCCCCGTCGAAGAAGAAGGCGTCGTCTGGGACATTACCGAGCACCGCGCGGTAGGATGCCTTGAGTTCGCGTTTGCCTGCTTCGGTCGTTTCCAAGCCGACGACTGTGATGTTCGAGGTGGGGAGGTCGCGAAGAGCTTCGGAGAAGAGGACGCGTGCGGCCATGTCGGTGGCTGGCAAGGAATAGCCGACGAAGGTGACCGCCTCGGCCGTCGCCAAAGCATCGAAGGCGAGCGTCCAAACTAGTCGCAGGATCGGCTGGGTGACGAGGGCGGACTTGGAAAGGACCGGTGGGATGATGACCGGGTCCGGTTCGAGGTGGCGGGCGATGAGTTGTTGCGGATACAGGCGCCCGGCCGTGCCTTCCCAAGCTTGGTAGTTGACAATCGCGTCGAGGGCGTACGGCTTGGGGTAGCCCAGTCTCGGCCACCAGTTGACCGAACCGTGGAGTTTCAGGAGGAGATGGTCGGTTTCTTGAGCCGACTCGCCAGCGTTGGAAAAGACGGTGTCCTCCGCTTCGCGGCAATAGAAGCCATAGCCCCAATAGGGGTTCCAAGAGCCGACGTCGGAGAGGGCTTGGTCGAGGAAGTCGTCGTAGTTGAAGGTGATGCAGGTAGCGCGGACGACGGAACAATGGTGCGCGAACGCTCGGAGATCCTGGGCGCTGTAGTCGGTTTTTCTGGCGCGGGTCAGCCGGTCAAGGAAGGCGCGCTTGAGCTCTGTTAGCAGGAAGGCGAACTCGTCCGCCGTAGCGTCCGCGTAGTCGTAGGGCATCAAGTCGTCTAAGCGGGTCATCAGGCGCTCGATGTCGATGAAGCCTTCGTGATGCCGGTTGCGCTCCGCCTCAAGCAGTTCGCTGGCTTTGGGCAAGCCGCTGACTTTCCTAACCAGTAGATTGTTGTCGAAGTCGTCGACGAGGAGAGGCGCGTCAGGGACGAAGGCGCGCGTAAAACCGGCGCCGGTGATGTATACGTGGCGCGGGGAATCCGACACGAACGATGGGGGCAGATTGCGGGGCGGGGATGGCTTCTAGCCGGCGGAAGCGGCGCCGCGTTTGACCTGCCGCTCCCACTCCCAAGCTTCACGGTGGGAAGTCGGCTCGCCAACTTGCTCAATACGGGCGTGCGGCCAGCGACGGCGGTGCTCGCGCTCGCGGCGGAGGAGATCCGTCGTGATGCCGTGGTGGACGACGCGTTCGCCGACCTTGAGCCGATACTTGTACGTCTGGGTCGATGCAGCCATGACAACGGCCAGTATCGTCGGGTATTGCATTGGGGTCAATCCAGGGACCGCTAGATATAGCTAGTGCTAGGCGCCCGCTTTTCGGGGAGGCGGGAGAACCCGATCGGTGTGCGGAGGTTGGGGGAGCAGAGCTCAGGACCGACAAACGGACGGTCTCCGCACATCCGACAGGTTCGGCAAGGCGCGGCGCTCTGGAACGCCGCGAGCGCGTGGTCGAGGTACGGAAACCGTGTCCGGGATTCATGGTGCGGCCGGAGCGGTCTGTCGGGCAAATGCGAACGGTCCCGACGGACGCCGGGGGATCCATCGGCCTGGGTGAAACAGCCGCGGCGGCCCGAAGCGACCCCAACTCTGGGGACGCGGAAACGCGAGTCCGTTCCTATCGTGACGTAGTCATGCGGCGTTTCGCGCGACGCACCGCGGTGTGGCGCGGCGGGGTGCGGGCCAGTGGCGTGCCCGGGTTGCGAGGGCATGCAGTTGGCGTATCGTCGGCGTGCGCCACAATGGTGCACCGCGGCGGAACCCGACGGTTCTCCGCAGTCGACAAAACGCATGGAAATCAGAAGTTTCCGACACAAGTCTCGCAGTATGTGCCGGTTGGAGAAGGGTCCCCGAGTGCTCGCGATAACTGTAGTTATCGCGAGCACTTTGGTCAATACGTGAGCACTCGGGCTACCGCGGCGTCCTCGCCGCGTGCCGCGCATCCGCGTCCGTGACGGACGCAACCTCTTGATTTAGCTGGCCGGTTGCCACTCGGGGCTCATCCGGCCAGGGCGTACCGCCCCGTGATCGGGATTGCCCACCGCGTAGGGAAGTGCTCGCGATAACTTCGCGCGAATCGGCCGATTTCGCACGTCCGCCTGTACGGCGGCGGCAGACGTTGAGGCTTGTCGCCTCCTCGATCCGGTCAGCGGGCCGGGCCGCCCGGCCTCAGACGCGGCCCTGCGCTCGTGCCAGTTGCGCCGCGCCGCTGCGGCGCGCCAGCAGCCGGTCGCCGTAGCGGTTGACCATCGCCGTCGTGCGCCAGCGGCCCGCCTGCAGGATGGCCGGCAACTCGATCCCCGAAGCGATCATGTCCTGCGCCGCGCCGACGCGGGCGCTGTGCCCGGACAGGCCGTCCGCGACATTGTCCGGCAATCCCGCGCGGCGCGCCATGCGCTTCAGGATGCGCGGGATCTGGCTCGCGTCCAGCTGCGCCCCGGGCGGCCGCCCCAGCTGCAGCGAGCGAAACAGCCGGCCCCCGGCGATCTCCGCCTGAGCGAGCCACTCCCTTGCCATGCCGACGGTGTCGGGCGCGAGATAGACGATGTCCCCGACTCCTTCCTGGTCCGTTTTGGAGCGGCGCACCAGCAGGGTCGCGTCGCCGCCCATTTCCTCAACCAGGTCATCCACTTGCAGCGCCGAAAGTTCCGAGCGGCGCAGCATGCCGTCGTACGCCACCGCCACCAGCGCGCGGTCGCGCAGGTCGATCAGGGCCGTCCCGCACGCCTCCACGAGGCGCTGCCGCAGCGGCCAGGTCAGGCCCTGCGCCTGCTCCTGGCGCCGGCCCTTCGCGCGGTGCATCCGCTGCAGCGCATGGCGCACGGTCGCACTCCTGAAGATCCGCCCGCGCCCGACGGCGCGGTGCGCGGCGGCGACGCTGGCGACGTAACGGCGCACCGTCGCGGGCGCACGTACCGCCGCCATCGCGTCGATAAACGCCGCGACGGTGGTCGGGCTGGCCGGCACAGCGGCCAGTCCGTATGCGCCGCACCAGGCGGCATAGATGCCGAGGTCGGACCTTAGCGCGCGCTCCGTGTTGGCGCTGATCGCGCCTCTTGCGGCCGCCACGCAACCGTCGACCAGGTCGGCGGTAGTGGGGTCGCGGGTGGCCTCCGGCAGGGGGTGGAGGGGGATCTCGGTGAGCATGGGCCGGCCTCCGTGCCGGTCGAACACGGCCCGCCCTTGTACTCGCGATTCCTACAGTTATCGCGAGCACTCATTCGGTCCGGGAGGGTTCCGCGCTCGGCCCGGGCGTGGTCGTTGTCGTCCCACGCGTGTCGGCGGCGCCCGCAGGGAAAACGGGAGCCCCGCCCATGAACGCCGAACGAAGCAGCCGAACAGCCGCCCCTCCAACCACGACCGAATCCGTGCCGCGCCGCGGGCGGTCCCCCGCCC
>VXPS01000281.1:0-748 GCA_009839425.1 Chloroflexota bacterium | reverse complement strand
CGCCCGCACCGGGCGGCGGCGTGCCTGCTCGGCCTCGCGGCGCTCTGCGCGGGCGCCGCGGCCCACGCGCAGACCGTCGTCGACCTGGTGAAGAACACGGGGCAGACGCCCTCCGCGTCGCCTCGGTCTTTCACGGGCGATCAGGCGCAGGCCTTCACGACCGGCGGGAACGCGGGGGGCTACCGGGTGACCGGCCTGCTCATTCGCATGCGGGAGACGGGCACGACGCCGGCCTACACCGTCGCCATCCACGGGCACATCGGCGGCGATGGGATCATCCACCCCTCGCCGCTCTACACGTTCACCAATCCCGCAAGCCTGCCGACGAGCTGGGGGAACGCGAGTTTCACCGCTCCCGGCGATGGCTTCGACCTGCAGCCCGACACCACCTACTGGGTGGTGATGGACACCAACCATCTCAATGCCTCGACGAAGATCGCTGTAACTGAAACGGCCGACGAGGACGGCGGGCTGGCCGGATGGAGCATTGCGGACACCCAGCGTGTCCGGACCGCGGCCGCAACCTCCTGGCCGATCGGGGCCTCTTTTGTCCGTGCGAATCCGCTCATGCTCGGCCTGCGCGGCCACGCGAACACGGCGCCGGGCGTGCCGACGGGCCTGTCCGTGTCGGCGGGCACGAACTCGGGCGAGCTGTCGGTGACCTGGACGGCGCCGACCGCCACCGGCACGGGGATCACCGACTACGACCTGCGCGTGTTCCAGGGCGGCACGGACCCGTCCGAGGACG
>VXPS01000384.1 GCA_009839425.1 Chloroflexota bacterium | reverse complement strand
GGCCGACGGTGCCCCCGGCTGCGAGCGCGCCCACCCCGAAACCGACGTCGGCCTTCCGGGCGGAGCCCTCGGCCACCGCCTCCTGGACGCCCGAGCGGACGTTGGTGAGCGTGAGCAGGACTTGGGCCTCGAGGTTCTGCACGTTGATCGACCCGGCGATGATCCCGAGCACGCCCGGGAGCAGGGCCCCGAGGGCGCCGCCGATGTTGCTGCCGCCCGCGTCGTGGTCCTGGAATAGGATCGTCGCCGAGACTAGGAAGTCGGCCGCGACCATCTGGCCGCCGCCCATGTCGGAGCCTTCCTCGAGTTCCCCGGCCGCCGCCAGCTCGCGCTCGCGTTGCAGGGCTTCCGAGGCCGCGCCGCGGTCGACCACCTGGAAGCAGCCCGACCGGGCCATCAGCAGCCGCAGCACCGGCGTCGGCGAGCTGAGACCGAGCTCCCTGAGCTGGAGCAGGACCTCGTCCGTGGGCTCCACCAACGCGGCCACGCCGATCGGCGCCGCGCACTTGACGAGTTCGTGGCCGGCGTTCTGGACGGTGTTCTCGACGGTGCCGAGCTGGGTCTGGCCGCTCGGGACGAGGCCGGCCAGGCCGCCGCCGCTGCCGCCGCAGGCGGCGAGCGAGATGGCGAGCACGCAGAGGGTGAACAGGGGGATGCGCTGGGTCATGGGTCGTGCCTCGTGCGAATTGCAGCGGCGCGTGGACGCGCGCCAGGTGGGGGACCGGACCCGATGATACGCAAATACGGTCTATGTAAAACAGGCCATCATATATAGAGGCTAGGTATTAGCTGTCTGTGTATTTCCTGACTAGTTATGTCCTGTGGACGAATCCACTGCGGGATGGCCGGATTCGGTGGTCATGGAGAAAACACGACGGGCGGCCGTGCAGCGGGCGTTCGGCGACCGGATGCGCATGCTCAGGCACCGCCTCGGGGTGTCGCAGGACGAGTTTGCGCTGCGGAGCGGACTGCACCGGACCTACATCGGCGCCGTCGAGCGCGGCGAGTGCAACATCAGCCTGGTGAACGTGGTGCGGATCGCCGAGACCCTCGAGGTGCCGCCGGCGGCCCTCCTGGAGGAGGCCGAGCCGGTCGGCTAGCACGTGCGGGGCAGACCGCGCCGCTCGGACGGTGCGATCGCCGGCCCCGGTGTAGGTGCTCCGGCCGTGCGGCCGCTGTCGGTGTCCGGCCAAGTGCAGCTTGGCAGGTATCCGCCGCCGCGCGGCCGGAGCGGGTGTCATGGAGAGCGGGCGATCGCCCGCTGGTCATCCGTCGTCGGGGCCTGTGCCGGCCGGACTTTGCGAAGGGTCCCGGGGCGGGACGTTGGTCTGGTTCGGGGCCTGTGCCGGCCGTTCGTCGTCGAGGGGTCCCGGTGCGGGACATTGGTCTGGAAGTTCGCGCCTGTCAGCGGCGTGCCGGGATCGTAGCACGTCGCGCGTTTCCCGGCGCCCTTGGCCGGCGTGGCATCAAGCCCGCGGCGGCGTCCCGCCGCTAGCGGGTGCCGCCGAACCCGGCGATCAGGCTCGCGCTGTCCGACCGGTCGTCGAGGACCCCGGCTATTTCCTCGTGCCCGGGGCCGTAGAAGCTCCCGTGCACGATGCCGTTGCCGTCGCTGAAACCGTTGCCGGTCACGGTGATCCCGTAACGCCAACACACTGCGCGGGATTGCGCGGAGGAGTTTAGTCCCGGTCGCGTCCCCGGCGCCCGAGGCTGACCGCCTGCTGCCGGTAGGCGCGTTCGCGCGCCTGCACGTGTCCGATGGTGGCGTCGATCCTCTCCGCGACGGCGAGCGGGAACAGGTTCTCGTCCTCGTCCCGGGCCTGGTCGCGGGCGGCGGCGAGCGCGTCCGGGAGGGTCCGGAACAGCTCGTCGATGATCGCCAGCGTGCGGTCGCCGTCGATGCCGCAGTCCCGGCTGGGCCGGAGCCAGTGCCTCGGCGTGATCCGGTGCCGGCGCCGGCCGCCGCCGATCGGCACGTCGGGCGAGCTGGCGTAGCGCGTCCCGATCGCGCTGCTGGCGTCGTAGAGGGGTGCCAGCGTGACACCCGCCGGGGCGCCGGCCGGTGTGTGCAGAAAGCCGAGGTTGCGCCGGTGCAGGTCGCCGTTGCCGAGCAGCCAGCAGGCGGCCAGGGCCCGCGTCAGCCGGTTCTGGCAGCGTTCAGGACTGGCGCCGTGGCGCTGCAGCAGCTGGTACGCCGCCGGCCAGCCGGGCTCGCCGCGCCGGCCCTCCCAGTACTTGGCCTCGGGGTCGTGCCCGAGCGCCTGCACGAACTCCTCCTGGTGCCGGGCGTCGACGCGACCGTCGGGCCCGCGGACCCGGTCGCTCCGCTCGCTGAGCACCGCCTGCTGCCCGCCGAACACCCGGGCCCGCGTCGTGGCCGCGGGCACGCCGACGAGTGCGAGTGTGCGCTGGCAGATGGCCTCGACGCCGGCTTCGCCGGGGAGGTGGTCCCGGTGCTCGTGCTTGACGATCCAGGTGTTGAGGCCGGCGCCGGTCACGGTCCCCCAGCGCCCGCCCGGGAGGGGCGTGGCCCCGAACTTCCCGCGCATGCCGGAGAGCGCCGCGCGCCGGCCGGAAAGCGCCAGCAGTTCGCGGAAGAGGCCGTGGTGCACGTCGTCCGGGACCGGATCGATGGGCTTGAAGCGACGGCCGATCAGCATCACGTGGACCTGCGGTTCCTCGGCGACCCGGGCGGCGAGCCCGAGGCGGCGGCCGATCTCGGCGTCGGTCAGCGGCTCGACGGCGCCGGCCGCGGGCGCGTCCAGTTCGGGCGGCGCGTCGGGGCCGATCCGGCGCAGCTCGATCGCGCCGGCGTACTCGGCGTCCGCGTTGCCCCAGAGCACGGCGGCGGCGGAGTCGGGGGCGGCGCCGGCACCGTGCCTTTCCCAGGCCTCCCTCGCCTGCAGCCGGTACGCCGCCAGGGTGTTGTTCTCGGGCAGCAGGGCGGCCAGCCAGCGCCGCAGGCGCACGGCGTGGCGGAGCATGTCCGGATCCGCCGTCAGGCGGTCGAACGCCGGGCCGTGGCGGGCGGTCTCCTCCGGCAGCCGGGTGCCGTCCTCTGTCACGTCGAAGGTCAGGCCCAGCCGGCGGTGGACGTAGATCGAGAGGAACATGGGGGCGGTCCCGGTAGTGGGGGCTGGACGGGCCGGAGCGGCGCTTTCGCCCGCCGCGGCTAGAACCAGTCCCCGGCCGCCCGCTTGGACGCCCGGCGCGCGCCTTCGGCGCTGTCGGCCGTCCGCTCGGTCTCTTCGAGTATCCGTTCGAGGGAGTTCATGACTGCTGCATTGGCTTGCGCCTGTTGCTCCCGTAGTTGCGCGGCTGCCCGGCGCTGTTCGTACACGCTCGCAAATGCGGGGATGGCGAGCGCGTTCTGCGTGATCTCCAACTGCTCGCCCGCGAGGTCCAGCGTCCGGCTCAGGGCTTGCGGGGGCACCGGGTCGAGTTCGGGGATCTTCAGCTTGTGGGCGGGCGCCTCGCGGTTGTACAGGTCGACCATCTGCTCGGTTTCCAGCAGGGTTCCGGCACACTCGTTGAGCGCCGTCTCCGCTGCCCCGATCTCATCCCAGAACAACGGCGCCCGGTTGGCGGCGAGTTCCGCGGTCGCCCGTTCCAGGGCTTCGGCGGCCCGGCGGTACTCGGCCCCCGCCGCGGCAATCCGGCCGTCGATCTGGTGGGGGATCGCCCGCAGGAGGTCGCGTCGTTCGCTCCGTTTCCCGGACCGCACCATCACGATCAGGAGGAGGATCAACCCGGCGCCGACCGCGGCGGCCACGTACCAGCCGCCGATGTCGGCGACGCGCGCGTCGATCCTCTCGGCGACCGCTTGCACGAATTCGACGACCATCATGATGACGCCGACCACGAACGCGATCACGAAGAGCCAGATGATCGGCATCGGGGATCCCTCCTGGAGGTTGCGGGCCGCGGGCGCCGCTCAGGCGTCCATGACGGTCACGCCAGGTCCCCGCACGACATCCCGGTCCCGGTTCCCGACGGCGCGTTCGGCGGCTCGCGCGTGGCGCAGCGGCAGGCGCCTAGCGTGTGCCGCCCCCCGCGGCGGTCAGATCCGGTCGCTCGACGGACCCGGCCACCCCTTCGTGCCCCGATCCGTAGAACTGGCCGTTCACTGTGCCGTCGTCCCCGCCGGTGCTGCGGAGGTAGTTGCCCCCGACGGCGATCGTGTACCCGAGGCTGCCGGTGTTCCACGTCTCTCCGTCGTCCGGGGCGCCGGGTGCCGCCCCCGCCGGCCAGGACCGGAGATCGGTGAAGTCCGCGCGGCCGTCGAGGGTGCCGACGTCGACCCGGATCCGCGCGTCGCCGTCGACCACGCGCAGGCTGGGCTCGAAGCCCAGCAGCGTTCCGTTCCAGGTCGCAGTGCCGGTGAGCCGGCGGTTGTCCGCGAGTGCGCTGCGCGGTTCCGGACCGGTCGTCCAGGGCATGCTCACGCCGTTGGTGTGCCGGACGCCGAATGCGACGTCCCCTAGGTCCATCCCCAGGTTGACGACGGTGCGGTTCCAGTCCCCGAGGCTCGCGGCTGACAGGTCCTCCGGTTCGGTCTCGACCGGCAGGCGGGTGTAGAGCGCCTGCAGCGCGGCCGCGTCGATCGCGGGCAGCGATCCGTCGAGGCGTAACCAGGCGTCGTACATGTTGGATTCGGAGAACGCGGCGTCAGGATGCCCGTGGAAGCCAAGCGCGTGGATCAGCTCGTGCACGAACACGGAGACCGCTTCGTGGTCGGGTCGTCCGTCGAAGGTGTCGGTGTCCAGCCATACCCGGCCGGAGAGCATCTCGTTGTGTTCCCAGCGCTGCTGGCTGGGATCCCATTCCTTCCGGGGATGGGGAGCGGCGTAGGCTTCCGATCCGGGCCTGCCGCCGGCTTCGTCGGCCCACGGTTCCGGGCCGAAGTCGACCCAGATTTCCCCGTTGGGGATGTCTTCGCGCAGGCTGAGCGGCGCGACGTCGGTGCCGATCTCCAGGTGCTGGTCGTACGGCAGGGCGCGGTTGACGAGCGCGACGCCGTACAGCGCGGCCGCCCGGTACCGATCGCTGGTGCCCCGCGCCAGGTGGACTGTGGGCGGAGACGCGTAGCGGGCCAGTCCGGGGTCGTCCGACCACGTGTAATCCGGCCCGGATTCCCACGGGCCGCCCGTGGCGTGCACGCTGAGGTATTCGACCACCCGGGCAACGGTCGGGCCCTCTTGGGTAACGCGGTAGGAGGGTTCGGGTGCGGGCTCGGGCTCGGACACCGGGCTCGAGGAGCCCCCGCCGCCGCAGGCGGCAAGGGTGGCGAGCGAGGCCGTGGCGATCGCTGCAGCGGACAGCGTCGTGAGGACGCTTCTGTGTACGCGTTTGCTGGTGCGGGGCATGGGGGTCTCCGGGCTGGCCGGTCAGGACTGATATGTATTTGCAGTCTATGTATTAGCAGTCTTTGTATTTTCTGTCTTGATAAATATCGGCTAGGTATCTGCTGTAGACGAATCCAGTGCAGAGTGGCCGGATACGGCGGTCATGAACAAAGAGCGAAGAGCTGCCGTACAGCGGGCGTTCGGCGACCGGATGCGCATGCTGCGCCATCGCTTGGGCTTCTCCCAGGACGAGTTCGCATTGCGGAGTGGCCTGCACCGGACGTACATCGGCGCCGTGGAACGCGGTGAGTGCAATATCACCCTGGTGAACGTGGCGCGGATCGCCGAGACCCTCGAAGTGCCGCCGGCGGCGCTCTTGGAGGAGACCGAGCCGGCGGGCTAGGCACGGGCACTGGCCGGGCGACGCCAGCCAATACGGGGCTAGACCGCGCGGACGCTAGACTCGATCCATTCCAGACCGACCGGGCGTATGAACTGCAGGCACGCCACCGAACACGATGACCGAACGCGAGATCTTCTGGCCGCCGGACCTGATCATGCGGGAGGCCATGGCGCTGCACCGTCTGGCCGAACACTTGGAGACTGAACGAAGAGCCCATGGGGGCGTCAACACTTCCACCACGGCAGCCCCGATGCTGCTGGCGTTCGCGGCCGAACTCGCCCTGAAGGCATGGCAGTGCAGAGAACGCGGTGGCCAGGCGCCCGACCGGACTCACGACCTCGTGAAACTGTTCGACGGTCTCGGCAAAGATGCGCGGGTCCTGCTGGAACGCGCCATGCCTGCGCACCCGGATTTACTGGCACAGTTGGCGCCGGTACACGCGGGCATCAGAGGGGCATTGGACGTGAACAGGGACCTGTTCGAGACGTGGAGATACCCGTACGAACACCGTGGCCTGATCGCCGAGACCGGGGCCCTCAAGACCGCTCTCGCCGCCATCGTCGACACCTACTGGAGGTTCGTGCCTCCGAATGCACCCGCAGGGTCCACGATCGGCCCGGCCGGGTCCGGACCGAAACCGACCCCTCCGCACCGTCAGGGCTGAGGCCAGCCTTCCTCACAAAAGTTCGTGGCCCGCGTGCCTCGTCCCAGATCATTCGCTGACTTGCCGCTGCGCTTACCGTAAGGGACGAAGGTGTCCAGACACTGGTCTAGGTGGCTTAGGTTTCGCGCGGCCGTGACGCCCTCCGCGCCGGATCAGCAGCTGTTCTGTCAGTTCGGAACCCGCGGGTAGCCGAACAGTCGAAACTCGCCCTTGATGGGCGGCAGCTCGTACAGCTCGCGGATGTCGTTCCGGATCACGCCGAGGAGCTCGGTCCAGTTCGTTTCCTGTTCGCCGGCGAGCCGGTTGAGGACCTGGATCTGGTCCGGCGTGCCGAGCGCCTGGATCCACGTGATCGCGTCCTCGGCCGCTTGTTTCTCGTCGTTGGTGACCAGTCGGTTCTGACCCATCCGGGCGAGGTTCACGTAGTTGTCAATCAGATCTTCGATGAGTCGTTCCCGCCGGTCATTCTCGAATTCGCGCCCGGCGGCGAGGTAGTCGCTGACGACCCAGCCGGTCACCGTCAGCGCACCGGTTACCACGATCGTGGCGAGGGTAGCGATGACCCGCCAGGGCGGCCATCGGGTGGCGGGTGACGGTTCCACGGGGGTGCCCGGCTTCGCGTTCGGGGTGAACAGCGGCCTACCGGCCGCCGGCCGGGCGCCGGAGGTACATGGCCAGCTGGTTCGGCTGGATGTTCCGCATCCCCGGCGCGTGGTGGACGATCTGCACGAGCTCCCAGCCGGCCATTGCGTGTTCGACCAGTTCCCGTGGCGACGGGAGCGAGTCCCGGACCGAGACGTGGTACTCGTAGTGCTGCGAGTCGCCATCGGGGCGTTGCCGGAGGTACATCGCGAGCTCGTTGGGCTCGATGTTCCGCATGCCCGGCATGTGATGGACGATCTGGACCAGTTCCCAGCCGTCCCGGGACCGTTCCGTCAGCATCTCCGCCGCCGGCAGCGTGTCGCCGATCAACACTTGGTGCCCGCCGGCAGCGGTGCTGCCTTGAGCGGCGGCCTCGGGGCCGCCGCTTCCGAGCACGATGCCGACGGCGGCGGCGACCGCAAGGACGGCAGCGATCGGGGTGGCGCAGCGGCGGGTGGTGGTCAGCGTCGACATGAGGCGCTCCCGGGTTGGCGCGGGTCCCTCGGCACGGCGGGGCGGCAGGCACTCCCGGCCGGATGCGCCGGCACTCGAGTTGCAGTGACGGGCCAGGCTGTCTTCTTCGAGTGTCAGCGTCCGGTGGGCCCGCCGTGAGGCCCCCAAGGTTCGCGCGATGCTAGGCCACGGCGGGTCCCCTGACGCCATCCAAATGGGTGGGGTCGGCCTGGGGTTCGGTATGGCCTGGCGCCAGACGGAGTGGCCGCGTCCGGCCCACGCCGTCGGGGCGGAACCGGGCCGGGACCGTGCATCCGGGTGACGCCGGCCGACGGCGGCGGGGGCACGGTCCTCCGCGGTGAGCCCGAGGCGCTGCTCCGTCCCGGCGCTCGCCGTGGCCCCGCGGTGCGAGCCCTCGAGCCGGACGGTCATCGCGGACCCGACCGCCCGGCGCACCCCGCTCCGCACGACCTGCTGCCCGCCGTCGACCGACGAGAGCCCGGCAAACGGGGTGACCCCACCCAGGTTGCGTGCCAGGCCGAACCCGTAGCCGACCTCGGCCTCGAAGCGCCGCCCGCCCTGAAACGCGGCAGCGGGCGCCAGCCCGCGGGCGTCCCGGGCCAGCCAGAGCCGATCCGTCGTGCTGCCAACAGCGCCCCATGCGGGCGCGAGCGTGTCCGACTTTCTCCTTCTGCCCCCTCCGGACGGAGGGCGTCATTCGGCTCGGTCTCTCCTAGGGTCGTCTGCGCCGCCGCCCGGGCGGCCGGTCGCTTTCAGGCCCGGGGGCTTTGGTTTCAGCGCCTTGGGTGACAGGAGAGCCGCATGGCGGCGAGCGGCTGCCCGGTGCGGAGCCTCGCCGTGACCTGTCTGTCCTCGCGGCCGACCGCACCTTGCCGGGAACGCTCCAGCGCGCCGATGGAGCCGTGGTTCCGCAAGGGCCGTGCTGCCGCCGGCCGGAGCAGCCATGTGAGGGAGACCGTCGTCAATGCCTGAAGTCCGCAACGGGGGGCCCGCTGGACGGGACCGGCCCGATCACGAGCAGGCCCGCAGGAACACCGGTCCGTCCGGCGGGCGCGTTTCCACCTTCGCCGGCCTGGCGCGCGACGTCCTCGCGCGGCGTGCGCCGCATTGGCGGGACGCCCGCACTGAGCGCGCGTACCGGCAACTGCTGGACGACTAAGTGCCGCCGCACCTCGCCGGGCCGCGTTCGCGGCCCTGGAGCAGGCCCATCCCGGCGTCTCCGGGCATCGGGACCCGGGCGCCGTTCGAAGCGCGTCACGGAAACCGGATTCATGGACAAGTCTGAAAGACTTCGCGTCTTGGGCACCCTTGCCGACCGTATGGACCGCGGTACCACTGCGGATGCTGGCGGCATCATGCGGGTACCGATGTCCGATTTCACCTGCCCGAGGCTCTTCACGCGGGAGCGGGAAGCGTTTTTCCGGAACACGCCCTTGTGCATGGGTCTGTCGTCCGAACTGCCCGCACCGAACACCTATTGGTCCGACAATGCAACCGGTATCCCGATCCTGATGGTTCGCGACGGTGGTGGTGCATTTCGAGCGTATGCGAACGTCTGCAGACATCGCGGAAGCAAGGTCGTCCCCGAAGGACGCGGCTCGAAGACGCGCTTCGTTTGCCCCTTTCACGCGTGGACATACGGGATCGATGGCAGATTGCTGAAGGTCTACAAGGATTGTCATTTCGGGAACGTGTCGAGCAGGAAGCTATCGCTGATCGCGTTGCCTGCTGCAGAACTTCATGGAACGTTGTGGGTACGACCGACTCCAGGTGATCCTGTCGACGAGGACGAATGTCTGGGCGGGCTGCAGGACGACCTGGCTCATTGGCACCTGCCGGATCATCCGGTTGCCGGGTCGCAAACCATCGATGCGCGGATGAACTGGAAACTGGGCATCGATTCATACGGTGAGATTTATCACCTGAATGTCCTCCACGAGAAAACCGCAGCCAAGGCAGCGCTGGGGAACCTGCAGGCCATTGACCGCTTCCAGAGGAACCTGCGCATGGTCGTCGCCAATCAACAGCTGAAGCTCATGCGCTTCCTGATGCCGGCCATGGACCGATGGCCGTACCGGCAGGTCACGTCGACCATGTATTTCATCTACCCCAATGTCATCATGGTGGTGGACACGTTTGGCGTCGACCTGGTGCGTATTTTCCCGCTTGACGACTCGCCTTCGAAATCCAGGACGATTCACACCTGGTACATTCACCCCAACGTACAAGAGCACTTTGAAGACCAGGCGATGTCGTATGAAGAGAGGCTCAAGACGTTCAGGGACGCCGTCGAACTAGAGGACTATGCGATGGGGGAGGACGTGCAATTGAACGCCGAGATGGGGCTTCAGGCGGAGATCTTGCTTGGGCGGAACGAAGGGGCCTTGCATCATTTTCACAACGTCCACCGGTCGGGAATCGGTCGGGACTTGCTGCCGGTTGAGGAGGCGTAGCGAGTATCTGATTGCTCAAGGCGTCTAACGTCAGGTTATCGACCGCATCGGACTGGCCATGGGGCGGTGCGGCGGGTTACCAGGACCGGTGCGCGGGACATCGGTCGAGACCCCCTTCGGGCAAATTGACCGAGATCCAATCCCGAACGACGGACGACATGGTGTCCGCTGATTGACCAACGTGCCCAGCTGCTCCCGCCGTTCGCGGGCGGGTGCGCCCACGGGGCATCGCGCGTTCTGCGGCGCTGCCGCGAGCCGGCTCCGGAGGCTCGCGTCGAATAGCTTGGGGATCCACTGCAGGGTTGTGTTCCGCGACGTGATGTAGCAGCGGCAAGCCCGTCAGCCCTTGCGGATCTACCGCTGCCGGCACACGGGTGAGATCGTCGACCGCTTCCGGACAGCGGCTGGCCGCCCGGGAGCGCCGGCCGCCGGTCAGGGCCGCATCAAACGCAGAAGCTGCCGGAGTACCCAGCGCTGGAACCGCGAAGGTTTCGGGATGATCCACCGTCGATGCCACATGGGTTGTCTCGCCGGTCCGGCTGATCGATTGGCTGGTTGGCTCCGTTCCGGACCGGCGGCTGCCCGGCGTCGGGGCCCGGCCGGCTCAAGCCGCCAGCCGGGCCCGGTGATCAGCTGCGCGGGCGCACCAGGGTCGGGCCCGTTACCAGCGCGCGGTCGCCTGGACCCCGAGCGCGTGCTCGGGTG
>VXPS01000170.1 GCA_009839425.1 Chloroflexota bacterium | reverse complement strand
GGCGTCCGGGAGACCCGCGAGATCGCAGAGCTCCTCGATCCGTTTGAGCGTGACCAGACCGTCGGGCGCCGCGGGGCGCGGGGGTTGCGGTGTCGGGGATGTGGCGGATGCCGGCGCGGCCTCCGGGCCGTCATCGCGCACGTGGGTTGCGTCTACGTTGGTTGCATCGGTGGCCAAGGCGCACCTCCTTCATGGGTTGACGAGACCGGAAGGACGCCTTGACGGGCCTTGTCCACTGCGGACAATGCCCGTAATTCGCGGGGTGGCGGCGTTCATCCCGGCGGGCAGGCGCTGGGGGTCGTGTCAGGGCCCCTGGCGCCGTTTCGTGAAGCTGTGTCGTCGTGTCACTGGCCGCCAGCCGGCGAGCCCTCGACCGGGCCCTCCCGACGGCAGTGCCGCACCTCCCTCAAGGACATTGTCGTCAGACGGAAGCCCGGCTTCTGCCGGGCGACGTGCGCGACTGCACTTCCATCACGAAGGGAACCTACATATCATGGCCCCTACCTCAGCGCAACCTGAACAGCGTACGAACAACTGCGTGGCACCACGGAGTGTCTCACGGTCGCACATTCCGCCCCCTGGGCGACGCGACGGCCAGCCGGAAGGGAAACGGGTGAAGAACCTGACTGAACGCCAGCTCGAGGTCCTGGACTTCATCCGAGGCTACGTGGAGGAGCACGGGTTCCCCCCGGCCCGGCCCGAGATCGCGAAGGCGCTCGGGGTGGCGCACGTCTCGACCGTCGACTGGCACCTCCTGGCCCTGATGAAGAAGGGCTGGATCGAGTTGCGGCACGACACCCCGCGGGGGCTCCGCCTGCTGCGGGAGGACCTGCCGGTCGTCTCCGTCGGCGCCATCGCCGCCGGGGAGCCCATCTTCGACGAGGCGCCGTCGGTGCCGCGCATGCCGAAGGCGGTCGCGCGGCAGTTCTCGCCACGGCCGGACTATTTCCTGACGGTCGAGGGCGACAGCATGAACCGCCTCGGCCTCACGGACGGAAGCGTCATTGCGGTCGCGACCGACCGGGTCCCCAAGGACGGCGACGTCGTGGTCGCCCGATTGGGCGAACAGGTGACGCTCAAGCGGTACAAGCGGGTCGACGACCGGCGTGTGGAACTGCGTCCGGAGAGCACCAATGAGGAGCATCGGCCGCAGGTGGTCGATGCCGAGGCCGGCCAGCTGCACATCGAGGGCGTCATGGTCGGGGCGCTGATCGGACCGGCCACCGAGCTGGCGTTCTTTGACTGACGGACGGAACTAGAGGCGTACAGTCCTCCTGGCTCCAGGCCAGCATCGGACCGCAGCCCGTTACCGACGCGCAACGCCGGCCATCAAGGCCCCTTGCGTCCCCATCGCCGACACATCCTCCATCCCCGGCAAGCTTTCAGGGCCGCCGCCCGTCGGCAAGATCAGGTCGGTGTGTGGACTGCTTCGCGTAGATCCAAGACGCGGAGGGTGCCCAGCGCGTCGGAGGTCACGATCTCGTCCCCAGATTCCGCGTCAACCTCGACCGTCAGGTTCTTGAGCTTCTGCGCGACGAGGCATGGATTGTGGCCGATTATCGCCTCTGCGCCGTTCGCCGTTCGCGCCACCGTCACTTCGTATAGCTTTCGCTCAGCTTGACGATACCGCTCGGAACGGCTGCGCTCCCGGGCTGTAAGGAACAGCAGGTCGTGCAATCTCTGGAGATAGTCGCAGATGTAGGCTTCGCCTCGTCTGGCACTGACAATATCGACCACCGGGTGCGATACCGCCGCGTGGTCTCCAAACCACTTCAACCGGATCACCCATGCTGTCATGGCTTGAACTCCTACTCCCGTAGCACCTTGGAGACGAGGATGTGCCGACGAACCTAGCAGTGGAGCCAGCATCCGCCCAAGGGGATTCGGCGCGCCGAGCGGACGCCACAGACACGTTCAGCTCGATTCGGCTTGCCGGACCGCGATTCGCCTCGGTGTCGCCGAACACGCCTCCACCATGGTCTTGCCAAGCGCAGTGATCCGCACACGCCTGATCCCGGCCAGACTGTCCCAGGTTCCCGCCTCTGTGATGCAGCCGAGCCGGACCAATTGCCACAAGCCGACCTGCACCGGTTCCGGAGGCAGCCCGGGATCAACCCTTTCGTCGCCGGGCTCCACGTAGGCATCGGGCAATCCCTTCGTCGGAACCTTGGGGTCAGGGGCGTCGTGAATCGCCTGGAGCAGTCGAACCTCCATGGGGCCGAAATCCTGCAGGATGCTGACGAGGGCCCGCTTGATCTCGACACCGCTGTCGGCGTCGACGGCGTTGACGAGAAGGTTGGCCCAAACATCCTGTAGACCGTCATCTTCCTCTAGGGAGGCGGCTTCGAACACCGGGATAGCCACGTTCAGGGGTACCCGGCGCGGAGTTATCCGGCCTGCCCGCCGATCCAGCAGTTCCTGCGCGCGGTCGATGAGCCGCAGGCTCCGCTCCCACCGCACGTATTTCAGTTTGTCGGTGATGATGCCCGACACCTGCTCCAGCGGCTCCTCCGCCACCCGCGCCAGGAACGATCCGATTTTCGCGGCAACAACCCCTGCCTAGCTGTTCGTTCGGGAAGTCTCGTTCGGGACTTCAGCGGCTTCTATAGCTGCCTCGCGGGAGTCGGAACTGTCACCCGTCGCCATGCCTTGGGCCTCTCGTGCTAGCCGATTCACTCCGCGTGGAGGGTGCCTGCTGCAGGTTACTGGTCGCGGGCGAGCCGCGCCGCATCGGGGAACAGCCTCGCCACTGGCCACCCAGCCTGCCACAGGACGCTGAACAGCGCCTCGATCGACGGCCGGTTCACAGACCCGGACCACGTCTCGACCTGCCCAGCCACGCCTTCCCGGTCCGCGTGCCTCTCTAGGTGGTCAGCCAGCGCCCGCAGGCCAGCCCGCCGGGCAGCATCCAGCGACTCCTTCGAGATGCCCAGCAACTCCACCGCCTCGGCGGCGTGGACAAGCGCGCTTGCCTGCTCCGCATACCACAGGCGGCGCGCGGCCTCCGAACCCGGACCCGGCGGCCGGAGCGCCAAGGGGGTGGTGACGAGGTCGCGGCCGCACAGCGAGCACACCCCGACCCGCACGTCGGAAGCGATCGCCGGCTGCGGCAGGCCGCATCCGGGGCAACGCTCCAGCAAGGCCACCCGGTGCGCCGCGCAGGCGTCCACCACCGACAGGTTCCAGAGCTTTCGCTCGTAGCGGTCCTCCGGGTTCCCGTCGTCGGCCCAGCAGCGCGGGCACCACCGCTTGCCCCGTGCGACGATGCCGGTGCTCGCGATCTTCCCGACATCTGCGACCGTGAGGAAGCTGAGGCTGGCGAGGTCTCCCCTGCCGGTGAGTTCCGCCAGGGTTTCGACCGCGGCGCGGGCATGTTCCCCGGCGCCGTTCATGGCTCGCGCATGATGCCGGACGATGTCGCGGTCATGTCCGCGGTAGAGATCCCGGTCCCGGAACGCCGGCAGCAGCTCGTCCACGAACATGTTTGAAGAGGGAAGGGCGTGGGCGTTCGCGACTCGCTGCAGGTAGCCGGTCAGGCTCTCCACGTACGGGGTGCCGAGTCCCTTCGGTTCCGGAGCCCCCGGGAACCGCGTCATTCAGCGAATTCGCTGTACGGATCCAAGTTCCTGCCGGAACCCTTGACGCCGGAAGCACGCGCTTCCGCACCCAGCTTCGCGAGCGCATCCAAGGACCCCTTGAACGCCGAATACCGCTCCGAGAAATCGTCAGGCCGACTGGCCGCCAGCTGCCCCACGGCCTCGTTGACGGCGGCTGTGCGCTCCACGACGGCCTCGGCCTCGATAGGCGCCTTGCCTTCCTTCGTTGCCCGCACGGAAAAACCAGCCTGGGCGCAGTGGGTCATGACGGCGACCAGTTCGCGCGCGGCGCCCACGAGCGCGGACGTCGTCCGCCTGATGCGGGAAAAGCCCGGATGCAGCGTGGCTTCGCGCGCACTCTCCACCCGGCGCAGGCACCGGGTCAGCTCCTCGTGGGGTGCGCGCGTGCCCCAAGGGTATTCGGTGCGTGTGCGCTGACTTGACGCCATGGGTGCTTCTCCTGACGGAAGGGTCTTTAGCATCGTCAGGTGGGGATCCCGCGCCGGATTTGCAAAGCCGCCGAGCGGTAATGGCGCAAGTCACCCGGCGCTTCGGCAACCGGGGTGCGGTATCGCAGGGCGGGTCTGGACGCGTGGGCGGTACGGCGCCGGGCGACACGACGGCTGTGGCGGACAGGCGGGTGGGGCGTGCCGCCCGTCCCCGGGGATGCTTCAGCCGTGCTGACCGGCGACCGCACCACTCCGAACCGGCACGTCAAATGCCCGTCGCGGCGATCGCAAATTTCCACGATGAGACACTATGTAAATTCTGTCGCATCGCGGGACTAGGCAAATATTGCAATGGGGATCACTTGTATTGTCGGACCCTGAATCTCTAGCTCGGGAGCTCCGTCAAAGCCGATGTCTTTCAGGCTTTCCATAAGCGGAGCAAGAGCGTTTCGGATAACTCCCAATTTTCCTGCAGCGCTCTTTCGCAAGAGATCGACGCTTTCTTCCTTGTCCGGAACAACACGCGTAGCTTTGCCGAAAATACGGAACGTTCCGTCGATAATGTCATTTATCGATGGGTCAATAAAATAGTCCGCCTCTGTTGTCAGAACCGCGCGAAATTCATCCAGATCAGCTACCAAGTCTTGAGAGCCTCCGGCTGTAAGTGCTGATTTAAGAAGCCCAATATTGCGATTCAGCTCCCCGAATTCTTTGTTGCTGTAGGGATTGTTTGCTCTCTTCCCTCCTTGTTTTCCTGCCCGTCGAGATCCCGCAGATCCGTCGGAACCCAGTTTGGCTAGCGGAAGTGCGTCGGACACAGTGTCAAGACAGTCGATCAAGAAGTTTCTGCGAAGGGTTCCCTTAAATTCCACGAAGTCACCAGCATGAATTCCGGCAAGGTCCGATGGGTGGGACACACAGCGCACCAGATTGCGGTCATGTAGGCTTTTTCGGAGCTTGGCGAACAGGGACGCGGGCGTGTGTATGAGATCTTCAGTCGTATCACTGCTTTGTGTTGCTCCCTCTGCCCGGGAGGACTGGAAACCGAAATTTATCCCGAGGATGGCGAAGGCATTAGAAACTCCGATTCCGCCTTTTGTGCGTTTCTCGCTGGCAGTTTCTCCAGTTGACGCGGTATGAACGGTTGAGAAATGTGAAAACCCGCCCTCCAACATGGCGAGCAGGTCAAACGCAAGCCTCTGGTTCAAGTACAGCGCGATCGGCAAATCAGAAGAACTGAAAGCGACACTATCTTGTTCGGGCGTGTGTACTTTCCTGTGATTGCCTCGTTCTTGATCCATTTTTCTCCCAAAGTTCCGTTCGGTCCCGGTCTTACTTAATCGCCCAAGCCAACCAGCCGCACATCGCCGATAAAGCTCTCGAACGTCTGCAGCTGCGGTTGCACCGTCCGCGGATACTTTCCGACCAGCGGCGCCGGTACCACCAGCTGCACATCGGCTTCCTGCATTTCCCGGAACTGGCCCACGGAAACCCCCTCCTGCAGCGTCAGCAGATGCTTGCTCCGGATCCGTGCGGCCTCGTTGAGCACCTGCCGCCATCGGTCCTTGCAGGTCGTCTTGACGGCCAGCATCCGGAGGCGCGTCTCTGGGAATGCCCGATCGGCGTACCTCTCCGCCGACGGGAACACGAAATCGGGACGGTGCCCCTTCTCGGTCTCCGGCTGGTGCGTGAAATCGCGTCCCTCGCGCAGCTCCTCCTCGAGAAACACCGCGCGGGCGTGTAGCTCCAGCGACCGTCCTGCCCTTGCCTTCCGCCGCTGGAGGATCGACTGGGCCTTCGCCAAGAATGCTTCCATGGTGTCGAATCCCTCGCGGATCGCGGGCAGCTCCGTGGCCTCCTCGAGGCTCCGGAAGAGATCGAATTCGCAGTCCCGTCGCTTCAGAAGTCGCTCGTCGGCACTGAGGCTTGCGACTGGCCGCAGCTCGACCGCCTTGTCGACGAGTTCGGCACCGGCCGGAAACCTCACCAGCCATTCCGGCGGCAGCTCGTGGGGCTCCAGCCAGCAGCTCCGCTCCTGCAGCGGGACACGGCCGGCAAGCCCCGGCAGAAGGAACTGCTCGTCCGGCCAGACGACGGTCGTGCCCGGCTCCACCGGACCGATCCGCTCCTCGACCAGATCCTCCTCGATGGCATGGCGGCAGATCCACACGTGACACGTCGCCACCGCATCCGGACCCGCAACGGAGAACGCAAACACCGCGAGCGCGCCCGTGCTGTCAGGATCGAGCAGGGCCGAGGATGCCCCGCCAAGCCGGGTCACACGCGCCTCGTCGCGTGATCTCCCGCGACGCCGGTTGTTGTACCAGACGGCCCGGGCGCGCCGGTGGTCGGCATGGGAGTCGACGTAGAGATCGAACAGCACGTCCGGATTCTCGGCTTCCGGCCGGTCAAGCCCGGGAAAGATTCGGAACAGGAGCTCCTTCGGGATGTACGGGCCAGCCTGATGCGCCCCGTTGGCCAGCGTGTCGTTGCCCGAGAGCCGCTTGGCGTACCAGAGGAAACCCGGGCCGGAATGGCTGTCGAGCCAGTCTGCGACGTCACCCAGCGCCATCGGACACTCCCCGGATCTCGCTGCACCCTGCACCGGAATCGAGCCAGGCAGCCGCCCGGGCGATGACCTCGGCCGGTGACCGGCGGGTGCGTCCCTTCAGGGCGCACTCCCAGATCTCGAGCAGCCGCCAGCCCGCATCCCGCAGCGAGGCCCGCGTCGCGACGTCGCGCTCCCGGTTGCGTCCGATCTTCTCCCGCCAGAACACCGCCCGGGTATCCGGCCAGCGAAAAAGATGGCAGTCGTGGCCATGCCAGAAGCAGCCATGCACCAAGATCGCTGCCCGCCGGCCGGGAAACACGAGGTCCGGCCGCCCGGGAAGTTTCCGGTCGTGCAGCCGGTACCGGTACCCCCGCGCATGAAGACCGCGGCGGATCACGAGCTCCGGTCGGGTGTCCCGGCCCCGGATCCTCGCCATCATCCGGCTCCGGGTGGCGCGGTCCACGATGTCAGGCAGCTTCGGCGACCCGCTTGCCGGCGTCCGTTTCCACGGCCTCCGCAGCTGCGACCCACGGAACCATGTGCCGTGCCACCGCCTCCACCACCGGCACCACGACGGCGTTCCCGAACTGCTTGTACGCCTGCGTATCGGACACCGGGATCGCAAACCGCTTTCCGCTGCCAAGGGCGTCAAAGCCCATGATCCGGGCGCACTCGCGCGGCGTCAACCGCCGGGGATTCCCTCTCGCCCGCCGTACCAGGATCTCGGAGCCGTCCTTGTAATAGCGGGCCGAGAGCGTGCGGGCGACGTCGTCTCGACCGACCAGTCCGAAGCCGAAGCCGTTGCCGGCCGCGCGGTGCTTCGCAGCATACCGCCGGAGATAGTCCCAAAGATGGTCGGAAAGCGTGTACTTGGCCGACACCTTGCTGTCCGGGCCGTCCGTGTAGGGCTTCTCCGGGAGTTCGGAGCCGTCCTCCGGATGCAACACGGATGCGAGCGTGGGCGTATCCGGAGGCAGCGTGAAATCGTCGAATGAGAACCCGCCGGGCTCGCGGAAGCCGGCGATGAAAATCCGCTCCCGGTGCTGCGGGACCCAGGTACGCGCATCGAGCACTTTCCAGTGGACCTGATACCCGAGCTCCTCGGTCAGCGTCCGGTGGATGACACGGAACGTCCTCCCCCGGTCGTGGTTGACGAGGTTCTTGACGTTCTCGAGCAGAAAGGCGCGGGGCCTGTGCACCTCAAGGATCCGCGCGACGTCAAAGAACAGCGTCCCTTGCGCCTCGCACCGGAAGCCGTGCGGCTGCTGGAGCGCGTTCTTCTTGGAGACGCCCGCGATCGAGAACGGCTGGCACGGAAAACCGGCGAGAAGCAGGTCGTGCTCCGGAATGTCCGCCTCGTTGACCGCGGTGATGTCGCCAGCGATGTCGTGGTCGCAGCTGTGGTTAGCTTGGTACGTGAGCTGGGCGTAGCGGTCCCACTCACAGGTGTAGACACACTGCCCACCCAGAGGCTCAAACCCCCGGCGCATGCCCCCGATGCCCGCGAACAGGTCGATGAACGTGAACTTCGGGACCTTGGCCGGTGCCGGGTGCAAGCTTTCGATGCGGTGCTCAAGAAAGCGGATTGCAGCCTTGCGTGGGGCTGTCTCCCCCCGCTCCCACCGGTAAAGGGTCCGGGGAGAGAATCCGATCTGCTGCGACAGATCCTGCACCGAGAGGCCAGCCTGTTCACGAAGGCGGGCAAACGTCGTGGGGTCTGCGGGTGCCGGCACGGGCGGGCCTCGGCGGGAATTTCCGTGCCAAGATGGCAAATTCCGTCTCAAGGGGCAACTGCCCGCAGAGACAAAACTGAAACAAAAAGTAAATTGTGTCTCACGTCCCGGAAAACGCGGTCACGCGCCTCCATTCAATCCTTGAGGAAGATTCTTCGCAATTCCGCCAGCGCGTCCCGTTGCAGGCCAGTGAATTGGCCCATGTCCATCGTCGTGGACGGCTTCGGATGCCCGATCGACTTCCGGTAGCCCCGGTGCCGCTGATGGAACTGTTGCTTGTATTGTCCGGAGAGCACAGCCTCGATCGCTTCGAACAAGTTCAGGTACCAAGCGCGGCGATAGTGATCGGTGTCGATTTTCTCCAACTGAAGCGCGGCAACCAAGTCCCGGATGCGGGGGTCCCCGCCCGTCTGCTTCGCCTCGAAGGTTTCCACCAACATGCCCATCCGAGCGACACGCTCCGCCACCTCCACTTCTGTCCGCAGCTTGATCACGGCCAAATTCGCACTGAATTTGCCTGTTATCGAATACACAACTTGGTCATCGGCGCTGTAGAAACAGGATGATTCCGCCACCTCGCGAACGGGCTCCGTTGCGTCTTGAACGATCTTGACTGCCGCTAGCACGGTCGCCACAAGCCCCGGCCTTTTCTCGTCGATTTCCGGCCACGGCACGTCGTCGGTCTTCCAAGCCAGCAACGCTTCCTCCCCCGGCTGGCCGCCCGTAATCATCTCCTGGTCCACGACGAAACACGTCCCTTCGTCGAGCGTCGTGTCGCACTGTTGCTCCTGTTCCACCACCACGAACAGCGGGAACCGGCCGGGACGCTCGCTCTTCGCGCGCTTGGAGAGCGCATCGCCGATCTTCGATCGGAGAGAGCAGCATATCCGGTAATGCCGGAATGGGCTGACTTTCCGGAAATACCCGACGAGATCCGACACGAGCGTTGCCCTCGCCTCCGGCTTCTCCAAGATGACCATCGGTTGCAGGGGAGTCTCCGCCCTGAGCTCCGCCTTCGGCAAGTCGAAGATATGCGTCTGGCAGCGGCCACGAATCACGCAAGCGACCGGTCGCCCCTTCCCGCTCACGCTCATCATGTCTTGCACGAAAGCTTTCGTGGTCATGGGCGTATCCGAGGTTCGTGAGCGGTACCATGAGCATACGCCGACGGTGCCAAGACCACGCCTGAGATCCAATCTTTGTCACGTGTACAGCCGCCCCGGACACGCTTGGCGAGGACAGCCGAGGCCACGAGCGCGGGTCTGCGACCGTGGGCCGATTCACGTGCGATCGCCGGAGACAATGCGGAACTGACAGGGCCATGGCTCGATACGATGCGCACGGCTTCACCCGGCAGCGTGCAGACGGCCGCGGTATCGGCTGGAGGCCAAGGACGATCCCAAAGGCTGGGCATCTCGGGCGGCACCGGCGATGGAGAAAGGAGGAAGACAGGTGCTCGACGGGTTCAAGGGCTGGCATCAGCCGACGACGTGAGCCCGCAATCCCGACCCTGCCGACCTCCGGCTCCGATGCACTCCCGGCCCCAGGGCCGAATGTCACGGGCGACTGCCCGCAGAGTAAGGAGCATGGACATGCTGACCGACACCGAAACCCGCGCCACCGACATCGACCTGGCCGTCGCGGCCATGGCGGAAGCCGTCCACCGGCGGCTTGCCGCCGCGTGGAACGCCGACGGCGGCAATGACAAGGGCAATGCCGAGGCCCTCGGCGACGCGCCGGCCGACGCCTTCGGGCTCGAACTGCAGCTGGCCGAGCAGGTCGTCGACGACACCGAGCCGCTCCACCTGGCGGCAGCGGTGGCGGCCGTCCGCCGCCACTGCGCGGCGGCCCCCGGCGACACGGTTGCAAAACGGCTCGAACGCCACCTGGAGGACCTGCGGGCAGCGCCATGGGACGGGGCGCTCAGGCGCTGGACCCTCGCCATGTGGGTCCGCGGACAGGTCGGCGACCGCGACGTCCGCTGGCAGAGCCCGGAACCCGGGCTTGACGGCGTGCGGGCGATCAACACGTTGCGGCAGGCCGAGCACATCGGCCGCCTGCAGCATCACATCACCGGTACGGTGGCCGAGATGGCGACAAAGGTCGAGAGCCCGGGGACGCTGCGCCACTTCTACGCGATCGGCGACCCGTGGACCTCGGGGACGGTCGTGACGATCGTTCAGGACCCGGCGGACCAGCTCGCCGTGGAGTACCACTTCGGCATGCTCAGCCGCGACCCGAACCCGGCGGAACGCGCGTACGCCGACGCGCTGGTGCGGGAGATCGCGGACGCCGCCCGCGACGGGCGCGCCACCTGGGAGGCAAGCTGGCAGCAGGCCCGGGCCGCCGCCCGGAACGAACCCACGCCGCCGCTCACCG
>VXPS01000260.1:3736-10727 GCA_009839425.1 Chloroflexota bacterium | reverse complement strand
CAGCGCCGGCCAGCGCCGTGGACGACCCGGCGGTGCATGGCGGCGCGGTTGAGGGGAGATACACCGACACCATCACCGCCCGCCAGCCCAGCCTGGGCTGGACCGCCATTGGGGCGCACGTGCTGGCGCTGACGGCCTTGAGCAACTTGGGCAAGATGTTTCCGGCGTTCTGCTATCGAAGGGAGGCGCACTGGAAGGAACGTTTGGCCCTGGCCATCGGCATGTGGCCGCGCGGGGAGGTCGGCGCCGGGGTGCTGGTGCTGAGTCTGAGCTATGGCATCGGCGGACCCATTGTCACGGTGGCGATGCTATCGCTGGCGCTCAACCTGGCCCTCACCGGCGTTTTCATACTGGCTGCCCGGAAACTGATCGCGGGCGTGCCCGCTGAGTTACCGATGTCCGTATCAGGCGACGCGCGGATCGGAGCCTGAAGAAGTCACGCGGAGGCCGCGTCGCCCTTCTATTGAAACGCAGCAAGGGCTGCATACATGGCC
This sequence comes from Chloroflexota bacterium, assembly GCA_009839425.1. Taxonomy (GTDB): domain Bacteria; phylum Chloroflexota; class UBA11872; order UBA11872; family UBA11872; genus UBA11872. Next base: position 10,233 of record VXPS01000260.1, on the reverse strand, counting down.
GGCGCTCCCGTCCATACACTCCGCATACGCAAAAGCGCCCACATGCGGATGGAGTAGGACCTGACGATCAATGGAGATGGGCCATTGACGCGGACAGCGGAACCCAACGGGAGGCACGAGGTCAACGAGCAGCACCTGTTCGACGAGAACGTACTCAGTGAAAGAGCCTTCTGCGGGGCCGAAAGCTCAACCGAAGAGCGTGTGAGCGTATGCTACTACTTGGAGCAGCGGAAGAACGGCATTGACGTCGGGAGCGTCTGCGAGTCGTGCAAGGCATTCGCGTCGCCATTTGCCCTGCGCCTCAGCCGCGACCTGGAGGCCGAGGGTTTGCTGGATGAAGCGGACGAGTACCGGCGGCTCGCCGGTACGCTCTGGAAGGAGATCGGCTATGACCGGAGCGGCGGCTAGGAAACAGGGCCTGACACCTCCCTTCTATGTAACTGTCCCCAAAATGAAAAGAGGCCCCACACATGGACGCGCAACCGGCCTGCAACGCAAAAAAAGTCGGAGATATGGATGGGCGGGGGGAGGAGTGCTTCTCGGCAAAGAGGGAGCGGGCGACCGACTGGATGGGCGTCATGCCGAAGCCCCGGCCAATCCTGTCAGGCTCGATTCGTTGACAGTAGCTTCGGCATATTGGATCTGCTCCATAACCCACTCGAAGCTCGGAGCCTCTCCAAGAATCATGCCTTCCATGGCTTGATAATCGACTTCGATCGCTCTGCGAAGTTCAACCTGTGGGACGGGTCTGAGCGTTCCCGGAACGGCTTCTTCGAATCGCTTCCAGGCCTGTCGGAAGGCGACAATATTGTGCTCCCGGACCGCATCCAGCATCGCAATGTCCGACAGGGCGGACCTGCCGTTCTCGGTCACCGTGATCATCGCTACATCGTAATAGTGGCGTGATATCCGGTCCCTGTCAGCTGGTAGACGCCCTTCGTCGCGGTATCCACAGTGCAGGCCGTGTAGAATCAGCAGCTTCTACCAATAGGTACGCTCCGGCGCAATCACTCGAATACTTCCCACCTCAAGTGACCAGTCATGCAGTTCGTCGGCTACTAGGGGGGTGACGGCACAGTCCAGGGTCGGATCTAGCGCCGACCTCGCTCCCGCCTCGATCTTCACGCGCGGGGCCACATAGGCCCCTTCGCTACTTCGATACTGGGTGGGGTATTCGATTAGCAACGTCTGCCGGTCGTTGTCGTCCTCATCCGGGCTGACCCTGCACCCCTCCACAGTATGGTTCATCAATGTAGCCAGTTCAGTCGCCAGGTCTCCGAGGACGTATTCACTGCACGCCACTCCTAACTGATCAAACAGGGCCTCCCGTTTGTTTTTCGAGAGACCAGCCGAGACGGTTGGGTCGCTGGCGCCTGCAAAGCCTAGGTCGTCACGACTCACGACGAGATCGATGTCTTCCGAGAACCTCCGAATGAGGCCGCAGGCCTTGGACAGAGACGTGCCGCCTTTGAAGAATAGTCTCGGATGACCGTCCGGCAACCGATTGTACAGTGCCTCAAGCACGAGACAGACCCAGAGGTCCTTTTCTACGTAACTGGGCAACGTATCAATCCGGCTCGCTGCCGCTTCGAACACGTCCCGTTTGTCCTGGTCAGGAAGAGCCAGAAACGATGCAAACGACTCGAGGGTTCCATTCATGCGGCAACGGCCTGATTAGCCACTATGCCTTGTGCCACCGGCAGCGCCCAGCCGGGTAGACCTCCACTGCCCTGAACCAAGTCGCGCTTCACATCGTCCGGTAGATTCCGCTTCAGGGTGGAAATGACCTCCGGGTCTGCGGCTTTGTCTGGGCCAAGCCACCGCAGCGCCAGCACTACTGGAGCTGCCGGTCTTCCAGCCCACTGCATTACGTTGGGGCCCGCATGTCGGAACCGGACCGTTCGCCCGTCTATCTTGAGCGTTCTCGTGGAGCCGTCTGTCACATACGAGGCCTTCACGGGCACTGCGTTGGTGAGGCCAAGCTGATTCGCAGCCACCAAGCCATCCGGGATAATTCGGACACTGTCGCGCCTTGCCAATGCTGCAATGGCGGCATCCCAGTTAACCGGTGCAGGCCGCTTCAGCACGTCGCTCATCCTGGGTATGTCGTAAAGCCCGTGACCGACCCGGCGCAGCTGCCCCGTCTTTACGAGGCGCGACAGAGCCTGATCAACGGCCTCACGGCTGCCGTGGCCAAGGAAGTCCTTGGGTGTGCATACCCACTTTCCTCTGCCGCGACTGGAGATGTTCTTCATGATCTTCTGAGCTACAGGTGCCATTTGACCACACCTCTGATGTGTCACTCTTTTTGTCAGAAATTTACTCTGTATATCTTACTTTGTCAAGTGGGCCCTTCTGGAATACCCGGCACGCTGCTTCGACTGTACGGGCGGCCAACTGGAAAGAACCTGTAACGGACCCCCGTCTAGCTGGTGGAGCCGGTGCCGCGGCAGCTCCTGCGAGATAAAAACGCACCAACAAGACGGGTCAAACACCCGGTCAGATGCACCGGTGATAAAGAAAGACGGGGGGGGGGTAACCACCGGTGGTTTTCGCCCTATGCATGGGCCGGAGGAGGATGCAACTCTAGAACGGTGCGCCTCTTGAGCGCACAGTTTTATGTTTACGGTGGTTTGACGGAAGTTGCGACGATGAGATTCATATCGGCGCTTGACCGGGGACGTCCCCTGCCTGGAAGCAGTTTTCCGGACCGTGGTCCTGTCGTGGGTTGGAGGACTTTGTCGTACCTATGGAACGCGGAAATCAAGCCTTTTGAGGTGACCATTGCGCACAGGTAACCAATGTCCCACGAGAGTCGGTCCTGGGTTCCGAAGCGGCTGGTTGTCCCGGTGGTCGCTGCTGTTGGCCGCTTCGCTGGTTCTGACGGCACTGCTGCTGCTATACCACCCGGCCTCGGCCCAGACTCCCGACAACGCGGCGTGGGGCCGCCAGCCCGGCAAGGACATCAACCTGCACGCGGACAACGACTCCCCGTCCGGCGTGTGGTCGGACGAGACCACCATGTGGGTCGCCAACACCTTCGACGACAAGCTGTACGCCTATGCGCTGGCCAGCGGGGCCCGCGACCATGCCAAGGACATCGACCTGGAGGCCCCCAACTACAACAGCCGAGGCGTGTGGTCGAACGGGACCACCATGTGGGTCGCCGACGGCACCGAGGGTATAGTGTACGCGCATGCGCTGAATGGCGGAGCGCGCGACGATGCCAAGGGCATCAAACTGCACAGCGACAACGACGAGCCGCACGGCGTGTGGTCCAACGGGTTCAACGTGTGGGTCGTCGATTTCGACGACAAGAAGGTGTACGCCTACGTGCTCCGCACCGGGGCCCGCGACAGCGCCAAGGACTTCAACCTGCTCGCCTCCAACATCACCCCGCAGGGTATGTGGTCGAACGGGTCCACCGTGTGGGTGGCCGACGTCTTCCGCGGTAGGCTGTACGCATACAAGCTCGCCACCGGGGCCCGCGATTCCCCCAATGAGTTCGACCTGCACCCCGACAACGGCGTCCCGCGGGGTCTGTGGTCGGACGGTGCCACCATGTGGGTCACCGACGACGACGGCAAGGTGTACGCCTACCGAATGCCCAGCTCGGACCCGTCGCTCAGCGCGCTGTCGGTGAGCCCCGGCGGCATCGCCGGGTTTGCCGCCGACCGTCTTTCCTACACGGTCGCCGTGACCCACCCGGTGTCCACGGCGACGGTGGCCGCCGCCGCCAGCGACGCCGGCGCCCAGGTCGAGATCGTCCCCGCCGACGCGGATCCCGCCACTCCGGGGCATCAGGTGAATTTGTCCCCGGGACGCAACAGCGTCGAGGTTTGGGTCACCGCGGCGGCCGGCAACGTCCGCCGCTACACGGTGAGCGTCAACCGTGACTCGCCCGCATTTTTCGCCTGGCAGCCCACCCGCGATCTGGACGGGCTGGGCTCGGACGGCCCCGAAATTCCGCGGAGCCTGTGGTCGGACGGGACCACCATGTGGGTCGCCGACGGCGACGGCGAGGTGTACGCGTATCTGCTTCCCGACGGCGACTCCGACGGCGGAGCCCGCGACCGCGCCAGGGACATCGATTTGCACGCTGCCAACAACGATCCGTCGGGTGTGTGGTCGGACCGGACCACCATGTGGGTCGCCGACGAAAGCTCGGACAAGCTATACGCGTATACGCTGGCCACCGGGGCCCGCGACAGCGCCAAGGAGTTCGACCTGCACTCCCAAAACGGTAGTCCCCTGGGTGTGTGGTCCGACGGGACGACCATGTGGGTCGCCGACCCGGTCAACGCCAAGCTGTACGCGTATGCGCTGGCCAGCGGGGCCAGCGACAGCGCCAAGGACATCGACCTGCACGCTGCCAACAACGATCCGAGGGGTGTGTGGTCGGACGGGACGACCATGTGGGTCGCCGACCCGGTCGACGCCAAGCTGTACGCGTATGCGCTGGCCAGCGGGGCCAGCGACAGCGCCGAGGACATCGACCTGCACGTCGACAACGCCGACCCGCTGGATGTGTGGTCGGACGGGATTACCCTGTGGGTCCTCGACGTTGACACCAAGGTGTACGCGTATGTGCTCCCCGACGGGGATTCCGACGACGGCGCCCGCGACCCCGACAGTGACATCGATTTGGCCGCGGAAGGCAGCGACCTTGCATGGGGCGTGTGGTCGGACGGCACGGTCGTGTGGGTCGCCGACGAGGACGACAAGAGGCTGTACGCGTATGCGCTGGCCGACGGCGCCCGCGACCGAGCCAGAGACATCGACCTGCACGCCGACAACGACATCCCGCGGGGTATCTGGTCCGACGGCGCCACCATGTGGGTCGCCGACGAGGACGACAAGAGGCTGTACGCGTATGCGCTGGCCAGCGGGGCCCGCGACAGCGCCAAGGACATCGACCTGCACGCCGACAACGACGAACCGCGGGGTGTGTGGTCGGACGGGCAGACCATGTGGGTCGTCGACCTTGCCGACGGCAAGCTGTACGGGTATGCGCTAGAGAGCAAGGCCCGCGACAGCTCCAAGGAGTTCGACCTGCATGCCGACAACAGCTTTCCCCAGGGTGTGTGGTCGGACGGGACCACCCTGTGGGTCCCCGACACCTTCGACCAAAAGCTGTACGCGTATAGGCTGGTCAGCGGCGCCCGCGACAGCGCCAAGGAGTTCGACCTGCACGCCGACAACAGCACCATGCGGGGTGTGTGGTCCGACGGCGCCACCATGTGGGTCGCCGATGAGCGCGACAAGCTGTTTGCGTACCGAATACCCAGCTTTGACGCGTCCCTGAGCGCGCTGTCGGTGAGCCCCCAGGACATCGCCGGTTTCGCCGCCGACCGTCTCTCCTACGCCGTAGCCGTGCCCCATTCGATCTCCACGGCGACGCTAACCGCCACCGCCAACGACCCCGCCGCCCAGGTCGTCATCACCCCCGCCGACGCCGACCCACGCGCCGCCGGCCACCAGGTGCGGCTGTCCCCGGCACGCAACAGCGTGGAGGTTCGGGTCACCGCCGAGGACGGCGCCACCACCAGCCGCTACCGGGTGAGCGTCAACCGCGACACGGCCGCACCCTTCGGCTGGCAGCCCACCAGGGACTTAGACGGGCTGGGCTCGGACGGCATCGAATCTCCGTGGGGCGTGTGGTCGAACGAGACCACCATGTGGGTCGTCGACTTCAACGACGCCAAGGTGTACGCGTATGCGCTGGTCGGCGGTGCCCGCGACCGCGCCAGGGACTTCGACCTGGACACCGGCAACACCGCCCCGCAGGGTGTTTGGTCCAACGGGACGACCATGTGGGTCACCGACGCCGCCGACAACAAGGTGTACGCGTACACGCTGTCCAGCGGGGCCCGCGACAGCGCCAGGGACTTCGACCTGCACGCCAGCAACAGCTCCCCGCGGGGTGTGTGGTCGAATGGGACCACCATGTGGGTCGCCAACGACAATCCGCACTCCGCCGTCAGCGAAAGGCTGTTCGCGTATTCGCTGGACGGCGGGACCCGCGACAGCACCAAGGAAATCAACCTGCACATCGACAACGGAACCCCGCAGGGTGTGTGGTCGGACGAGACGACCGTCTGGATCGCAAACAGCAGCGACAGCACGGTGTACGCCTACGCCCTCGCCAGCGGGGCCCGCGACAGCGCCAAGGACATCGACCTGCACTCCGACAACAGCTTTCCCCAGGGTGCGTGGTCGTACGAGACCACCCTGTGGGTCGCTGACGCAGACGGCAAGGTGTACGCGTATACGCTGGCCAGCAGGGACCGCGACAGCGCCAAGGACATCGAACCCCCCGCGGACGCCAGCGACCAGGCGTCGAGTGTGTGGTCGAACAGGGAGACCATGTGGGTCACCGACGCCGACGATCAAAAGTTGTATGCGTATACGTTGGCCAGCGGGGCCCGCGACAGCGCCAAGGACATCGACCTGCACTCCGACAACAGCTTTCCCCAGGGTGTGTGGTCGGACGGCAC
>VXPS01000260.1:0-3636 GCA_009839425.1 Chloroflexota bacterium | reverse complement strand
ACATCGACCTGCACTCCGACAACAGCTTTCCCCAGGGTGTGTGGTCGGACGGCACCACCATGTGGGTCGTCGACCCCGAGGATCGCAAGGTGTACGCGTACGCGCTGGCCGGCGGAGCCCGCCACAGCGGCAAGGACTTCGACCTGCACGCCGACAACGCCTCCGCGTGGGGCGTGTGGTCGGACGGCGCCACCATGTGGGTCGCCGAACCCGACGCCGACAAGCTGTTCGCCTATCACATGCCGGTGAGCGCCGTGTCGGCGTCGGTCGAGGGCGCCAGTGTGACGGTGGTTTTCGACCGGGAGTTGGATGCGGCCTCCGGTGTGGACGCCGGCGCGTTCACGGTGCGCAAGGTTCCCTACGGCAATCCTGCTGGCTGGCCCCGCGAGACCGCGGTGTCGGTCAGCGGGGTTGCGGTGTCGGGCCGGACCGTAACGCTGACCCTGGCGTCTCCGGTGGCTTTCCGCGACCGAGGTTTCACGGTCAGCTACACCCCGCCCGCCGAGGCCGGCCGTCAGCTGCGCTCGCCCGAAGAGGTGCCGGCCGACGCCTTCGACCGTCTGCCCGCCGCCAAGACCGGCGCCACTCCGGGGGTGACGGCGGAGGTGCCGGTCTCGCAGGTGATCCGGGTCAACCGCAGAGCCAATGCCACCGGTCAGGTTGAACCCCCGGACCGCGACGCGCAGGGGTTCACGGCGCCTTCGGGGTCGTCTGGCTGGGCTGTGGCCCAGTACGGGGTGGAGGTGAGCCAGGCGGCGTCGGATACGTTGGAGGTGTCGTTGCACGCCGACCGCGGCGGGGAGCCTGGGCGGCTGCTGCACCGCGGCGAGGTCGTCCTGTCCACGAACGGGCAGCAGACGGCGGCGGTGTCGCCGGATGCGCCGCTGGCGTTGGAGCCGGGCGGGAAGTACTTCATCCAGGTTCGCGCGACCTCGGGCTCGTTCGTTCTTCCTCAAAACGGCGGAGTAAATCACGTCATTGCGCCAGGCTGGTCCGTCGCGGACGAATCCATAGTGCATACCGACGCCAGAGGCTGGCGGAGCGGCGGGGGCAATCTTAAGATGATGATCTCGGTGGACGCGTTCATCGACCTGCCGGCGTCGTCGGGCACGCCGGGGTTGGTGCGGGAAGGCGTCGTGTCGTCGGGCACGCTGAACGAGGGAGACAAGGACGCCTGGTGGCTGGAGCTGGTCCCGGGCCGCCGTTACCGGCTGGAGCTGGACTTCGGCGACGACCCGCCCACCGCCGACCGCGGCGGCAGACTGTCGCTGGTGGTTCCCGGTCCCACCGGGGCGCTGGACGCCAGCGTCGGCGGCTTCGATGCCGACGGCTTCGCCGACGACGGAAGGGCGTTCATCGACTTCGGCTATTACGAATCCGGCGACTGGACCGACGCCGGCACCGGCTTCACCGCCGCTACCCGCGGCGATATCCGGCTGCACGCGCTGGTGACCCCATCGTCGGCGCACTACGACCCCGACAACCCCAACAGCATCACGTCTGTCGCCATCGAGGGCCACGAGGAGCTCCTGCCCACCCTCGCCAGCTCGTCGCTGCCGGCCAACCTGCCCCACCACGGGGACTACACGCTGACGCTGACCGACATCACCGGCACCGTGGCCATGGTCGGCAACACCTCCAAGTACTACCTGGGCGGCGACGGCGCGGGCTCCGACTACTCGATCCTCAGCTGGGAGGTGGGACGCTATCAGGCGGGCAAGAACTTCGCCCGCGCGCAGCAGTTCACCACCGGCAAACACACCGCCGCCAATGGCTATTTCGCGTTGGACCGCGTCGAGGCGTACGTCCACGCCCTCCAGAACAACAGCAGCCCCCAGATAGCGATCCACGCCGACAGCAGCAGCGCTCCCGCCGCCACGGCGCTCTGCACGCTGGACTCGCCGCTGGCGTACCGCAAGCACCCGGAAGAGCTCGCCAGGTTCGTCGCCCCCGCGGCAGGATGCCGCCTCGAAACGGAAACGAAGTACTGGGTGGTGTTCAGCGAGACCTCCACCACCGCCAGCGCCCAATACAAGATCGACATCGTCGACACCACCGCCGCCGACCGCCGCGATTTCCATTCGGACTTGCTATGGGGATGGGACGGCAAAAGCCACGTCGCTGACCTCGCAACCACTACCACCACGTGGACCAGCAACGCCACCAGGGCGCTCCAGTTCAAGGTCATCGCCAACCCCAATCCCAGGCGCGCCATCCCGCCGGCCCAGTCTGCGCCCGCCAACGCGGAGGCGCGGGGCGCGCCCGCCATCACCGGCACGGTCCAGGTGGGCCAGACGCTCACCGCCGACACCTCCGGCATCAGCGACCCCGACGGCCTGGAGAACGCCACCTTTGGCTACCAGTGGCTGGCCAACGGGTCCGAGCTCGGCGGCGCGACCGGCCAGAGCTACACCGTCGGCGAGCTAGTCGAGGGGCAGGCGCTGTCGGTGCGGGTGACGTTCACCGACGACGCGGGCAACGAGGAGTCGCTGACCAGCGCGGCGACGGAGGCGGTGCCGGTCGACGCGCTCACCCTGGAGTCGGCCACGGTGGACGGGGCGACGCTGACGCTGACCTACTCGGAGCTGCTCAACGTGCTGGTGGACCTGCCCGAGACGGCCTTCACGGTCACGGTGAACGGAAGCGCCGTCTCGGTCAGCGACTCGTCGGTCTCCGGGTCGGCGGTGACCCTCACGCTGGCGTCCGCCGTGGCCGCCGGAGACACGGTGACGGTGGGCTATGAGCAGCCGGAGGGCAACCGTGTCATCGGCGACCTGCGGGGTCGCGTGGCCGAGAGTTTCAGCGGCCAGGCGGTGACCAACGAGACGCCCCCGCCGCCGCTGACTGCCAGCGCCAGCCAGGTTCCCGAATCCCACGACGGCAGCGCCGAGTTCACCTTCCAGCTGCATTTTAGCGAGGAGTTCGGCCTCAGCTACGTCACCCTGCGAGACCATGCCTTCACGGTTACTGGTGGGAGCATCGTGAACGCCCGGCGGCTGACCCCGCCCAGCAACGTGGGCTGGGAGATCACGGTGGAACCGTCGGGAGACGGCACGGTGACGTTGGTGCTGCCGGTCACGACGGACTGTGAGGCGCAGGGGGCCATCTGTACGGGGGACGGGAAGGCCCTCTCCGAGCGGTTGGAGGTGGTGGTCCCGGTTCCCAGCGCCCGGCAGAGCCAGGAGCAGACGCAGGAGAACCAGCCGGCCACCGGAGCGCCCACCATCAGCGGCACGGCGCGGGTGGGCGAGACCCTGAGCGTTTCCACCGCCGGCATCGCCGACGCCGACGGCCTGACCAACGTCAGCTACGCCTACCAGTGGCTGGCCGACGACGCGGTGATCGCCGGCGCCACAAGCTCCACCTACACGCTGGCCGCCGCCGAGCGGGGCAAGGCCATCAAGGTAACAGTCTCCTTCACCGACGACGCGGGCAACGCCGAAGCCCTGACCAGCGTCGCCACGGCGACGGTGACGGCAGCCAACAACCCGGCCACCGGGTCGCCCGTCATCACCGGCACGGCCCAGGTGGGCCAGACCCTGAGCGTTTCCACCGCCGGCATCGCCGACGCCGACGGCCTCACCAACGTCAGCTACGCCTACCAATGGCTGGTCGACGACGCGGTGATCGCCGGGG
>VXPS01000200.1 GCA_009839425.1 Chloroflexota bacterium | reverse complement strand
GACCACTCGTCGAGCATGACCTGGAGCGCCGCCGACGTCTCATCAATGCGGCTGTGAAACACCCCAAGGACGTCGGGGCCCACCGACGCGATTTCCTTGATGCCTTCGGCCAGGCTCTTGTTGTCGTCGACCGGCCGCCAACTCTCCGTCCACATGGGCATCCCGATGCCGGAGCTGTAGTCACGGTCGTGGCCGAAACTCATTCTGACCGCCTCCCCGTTAGTTGAGACGGAGGCGGTAAAGGCCACCCAGACCGGCAGTCCAGTGGCCTTCGCCGCCTCGGCGGCTATCGCCCGCGACTCGTTGTCGGCCCACAGATTCTCGATGAGGAAGAGGTCCACGCCAGACTCCGCCAGGATATTGGCCTGCTCCTCGGCATAGGCCCGCAATTCCGCCGTCGAAAGGCTGGCGCCATACCCGTACCCAGTGCCGCCCAGGAGCGTCCCGGTCCGGCGGTCACGGATGGGTATTCGGCATGAAATTGAGCCGGCGATGTATACATTCCTGTCGACAGCAGCCCTGGCTCGTGCATCCAACGCCGCATCAACGGCGCGAACGTTGACTTCCCGCACCAGTTCGCTGTACCCGGAAGCCTCCAGCGCCGGTCGCAACGTGTTGAATGTATTGGTGGTTATGACGTCCGCCCCGGCCTTGATGTAGCGCTCGTGCATCTGCCGCACCGTCGCCGGGTGCGTGTAGTTGCCGGGACCGCACCAGGAAGCCGGGTCCATCGGCACGCCCATGGCCTGAAGCTCCGTCCCGATAGCCCCGTCGAGAACGATCACTTCGCCCTGATCAATGCGGCTCTTCAAGTCCTCATAGTTGGCCATGACCCGTCACTCCGTTGTGGCACGCGCCGCTAGTCGCCATCTTCACATATCAAACAATTCGGACTGCGACAGGAACCCGGCCCGCAACGAGCCGCTGGACCTGCGATTTCGCAGTACAGTATTTGGCGGTCCACCGGCACCACTTGATACGACACGCGGAACCTGGCGCCGATAGCGCGGGGCCTTTTGGCCGGGGCGGTAGCCGCCGCTGTGCTGTCCGCCTGCGATGGAGCGTACGACGAGACAGTCGTTCTGCGCCTGACCGCACGCGCCGCGACCGTGGCAGGTAGCCCGCCTCCAGTAGTCACCGGCGCCTCGGACGTGTCGCGGCCCCTGACTTCCGCCACGCCGATGTCAGAACCCGTCGAAGTCAGGCCGCCGGTGTCCCCAACGGCGACTCCCGAGCCCACGCCAACCCTGTCACCCACCCCAACGCCATCGCCCGAGCCGGCGGTCGACGTGGATCTGGACGGCACTCCAGGTCGCCTGGGTTCGGTGATCGATGGCGACACGTTCACCGTCACAACGCGGTCGGGCGAAGTCACGGTCCGAATCCTTGGCATCGACGCGCCCGAGTTTGACGACGTCGGTCAGCGCGAACTCGCCAAACAGGCACGCGAGGCCCTGCGCAGCCTCATCGGCAGTGGCCCTGTGCGGCTCGTCGCCGACGTGGAGTCGAAGGACGCCGGCGGTCGCCTGCTGCGGCACGCATATCAGGCCGACCGCCTGGTCGCCGCTGAGTTGGCCCGCCAGGGATGGGCACGGGCGCTGCCCGTTGCGCCGAATCTGACCGAGCGGGAATCCATTGAACTTGCCGTTGCAACGGCCCGCGCCGCCAATGTCGGTATCTGGACGCTGGACTCCGCCAGCGTCGAGCTGACCGTCGACAAGGTTCGGGAAGTCGTGACGCTGACCAACACGGGTACAGGTCCCCTAGATGTCGGCGGCTGGTGGCTGGTCAGCTTGCGTGGCAAGCAGGGCTTCCGTTTCCCACTTGAGACCACCCTAGGCCCTGGAGAAACTCTGCGAGTCGTATCCGGTCAGGCGGCAGGCGTTCATCGCTTCCAGCACCGCAATGTTTGGAATAACAATAGTCCCGACCCTGCGGAACTCCGACGTAGCGACGGCCGAATCGTTGCCGTCTGGGATGACTCCGGGTTCCGCGAATCCAAGCGCTGATTTTTTTACCAGCTGGCGACCCTGCAGGACGTTCGCTTTGGCTGGCTCTACACAGATTCAATCCACGACTCGGCGAAGGCAAGGAAGGCGCTGGTGATGGGCTGGTCGCCGACTTGCCGAGGGAACACCACTCCTGGGATCTGCTGGCCGTCGATGGACAGGGACGCATGGGACGCCGATTGCAGGACCGAGAAGACGTCCATCGCGTTTTTCTGATCCGGCTGCCCGAAGCGTTCTACGTGAAACGGCGTCGCCAGGTCGTTCCACACGGCCCGGATCGTCACGTCACCCGCCCTGACGGTCTCGGTCCAGCAGCGCGGAAGTTCATCCACGAAGGTAAAGCCTCCCGCGGTGACGATGGGTAAGTCGACTAACCCGTCCAAGTCACGGTAGAGCGGGCTGCCGCGCAGGTACCAGTCAAGCAGCCAGGTGGCCAGGGCGGGGTTGTCGGTGTAACAAGCGTTGCGGGGGTCGGCGGCGTTGGAGTCGGCCAGCACGAACACGGCATGCCCAGGGCCGTGTGGGCTGAGCCTGAGCCGAAAGTGATTGACGAGGGCGGCATCCGGACCCTCGGGGTCTGAACGCAGGCGCAGGACGTGGTTCTCGCCTGCAATGAGGACGCGGCCGGGGTTGTTGATTGGACGCTCAGCCACGGCGGCGGCCCCTCACCGGGACGCGCGTCCACCGCCGGACGGATCTTACGAAGAGCAGTGCAAGCGGCGTCGCGACCATCGCACCCGCGGCCAATCCGGCGTAGGCGCCACGCATGCCGCCGTTGAGCGTAGGGTCAAAGGGACCGAGCGAGTCTCCGCTCTGCAGGCCGATCAGTCCCCCCACCACGCCGCCCACTATTGCGACGAGCGCGATGAGGCAGATCGAACCTCCGAGGGCGGCCAGGCGCAGGCTGCCCCTCACCTGGATGGGTCTCGGGACCTCGCGGGCGTGCGGCGGCGACCGCCGTGGCGCAGGGCCGCCCGGCGGCGGGCCGCAACTGCTCGTTGGGCGCGAGCGGCGTCGGCCTTGGGCGGCGCTTCGGTGTCGACGACCGGCGGGTTGGGGGTGACTTGCCAGAAGTTGGCGACCTCGGTCTCCCACTCGTCGAGTATTCGGCGGCCGATGGCGCTGCCGGTGGCCTCGACGTGTTGCGCTATGAGGCTCCGCAGCTCGTCGGCGGACTCCGGCGTGGCGACGCGCGCCACGCTGACCAGCTCCGGATTGAAGCGCTTAAGGAACATGTCGCCGGATTCGTAGATGTAGGCCGTCCCTGCCGACATGCCGGCGGCAAAGTTCTTGCCGGTCGGGCCGAGGACCACCACGGTGCCTCCGGTCATGTATTCGCAGCAGTGGTCGCCGACGCCCTCGACGACCGTTTGCGCCCCGCTGTTGCGGACGCCGAAGCGTTCGCCAGCCCGGCCGGCCACGAAGAGCCGGCCCGAGGTTGCGCCGTAAAGAACGGTGTTGCCCATAATCACGTTGTCTTCGGGCGCGAAGGCGGCGCTGTCAGGGGGACGAACGGTGATGACACCGCCGCCTAAACCCTTGCCGACGTAGTCGTTGGCTTCGCCAATCAGGTCCAGGCGCAGACCGCGGGTGACGAAGGCCCCGAAGCTCTGACCGGCGGTACCGTGGAACGTGAGACGAATGCTCTCATCGGGCAGACCGTCCTCGAAGCCGGCGCGTACGATTGTTCCGCTGAGTTGGGCGCCCACGGCACGGTCGGTGTTGGAGATGGGCAAGTCAAACTGCAGGGACACGTTCGGCAGCGCCGATGTGTCGAGGTGCTCAATAATCCTCGTGTCGAGATGGAAGTCGTGCGGGCGGTCATTACGCTCGCGATGGCGGCGCAGCGGCGATACGCGGGTTTCGTCGGGCGGGACCAACAGGTCGTGTAGATCGAGGGCAGCCGCTCGGCCAGCGTCGAGATCGGGGTCCGGTTCAAGGTATTGGACCTGGCCGATCAGGTCGTTGAAGCGAGCTACGCCCAGGCCAGCCATGATCTCGCGCACGCCCTGGGCCATGTGGGTGAAGAAGCGGACCACGTGCTCCGGCTCGCCGGCGAAGCGTTCGCGCAGGTCGGCGCGCTGCGTGGCCACGCCCACCGGGCACGTGTTGAGGTGGCACTGGCGGGCCATGATGCAGCCCACCGCCACGGCGGCTACCGTCCCGAAGCCGAACTCCTCGGCGCCCAGGATGCCCGCAATCACGACGTCGCGGGCGGTCTTCAGGCCACCGTCGGTTTTGACCAGGATGCGGTCGCGCAGGCCGTTACGCACCAGCACATGCTGAGTCTCGACCAGACCGATCTCCCAGGGCACGCCGGCGTTCTTGATGGAACTGATCGGCGAGGCGCCCGTGCCGCCGTCGTGGCCGCTAATGAGCACGTAGTCGGCGTAAGCCTTGGCGACACCGGCGGCGACGGTCCCCACGCCGGACTCGGCCACCAGTTTCACACCGACCGCAGCGTTCGGGTTGGCGTGCTTGAGGTCGTAGATCAGCTGCGCCAGGTCCTCAATGCTGTAGATGTCGTGATGCGGCGGCGGCGAGATGAGGGGAATACCCGGGATGGTGTGGCGCAGGCTGGCGATGTAGGGCGACACCTTGAGCGCCGGCAGTTGCCCGCCTTCGCCGGGCTTGGAGCCCTGCGCCATCTTGATTTCGAGTTGATCGGCCTTGGACAGGTAAAGCGGGGTCACGCCGAAGCGGCCGGATGCGACCTGTTTGATTCGGCTGTCGGGCTCTTGGCCGTTTTCGTCGGGGGTGTACCACGTGCGGTCCTCGCCGCCTTCGCCCGTATTGCTGCGCGCGCCCAGGCTATTCATCGCCTTGCTGAGCGTGCTGTGGGCCTCCGGGCTGAGGGCGCCGACGGACATGGCCGTGGTGGTGAAACGCCGCACGATGGATTCGATCGGCTCGACATCATCCACCGGAATCGGATCGCCCTGCGGCACGAAGCGCAGCAGGTCGCGGATGGCGTAGGGGTCGCGGTCGTTGACCACGCTGTCGTAGGCGTCGAAGTCCTCGCGGTCTCCCGTTCGGATCGCCCGGTGCATGGCCTTGACGAAGCCGGGGTTGGCGGCGTGGAACTCACCGTTACGCCGGTAGCGCGCCCAGCCAATGTCGGCCGGCTGTGGCGGGGCCTCCGGCTCGAACGCCTCGGCGTGCCGTGCCAGGGCATCGGCCGCCAATTCCTCGAATCCGATGCCGCCCACCCGCGATGGAGTACCTGGGAAACAGCGGTCGATCACCTCATCGGCCAGGCCGACGGCTTCGAAGACCTGCGCGCCCTGGTAGCTGCTGAGGGTCGAGATACCCATCTTGGACAGCACCTTGCGCACGCCGTCCTCGGCAATGCGCAGGTAGGTCTGGCCAAGGTCTTCGGACCCGTTGGTCGAGGCCGGCTGCAGGCTGTTGACGGTGGCTAGCGCCAAGTAGGGATTGACCGCGCCCGCGCCATAGCCGATGAGGGCACACAGGTGATGAACGTCCCAGGCCTGCGCCGTATGCACCACGATGCCGGCGCGCAGACGACGTCCGGACTCAATCAGGGCGAAGTGCAGCGCACCCACAGCGAGTGCCATCGGAATGGCTGCTCGGGTCCGATCCATCCCGCGGTCGCTGACGATCAGGATGCGCGCCCCGTCGTCGATAGCGCTCAGGGCCTGCCTGATCAGTTCGTCCAGCGCCAGTTCCAGCCCAGCCGGCCCCCCGGCGACCGGGAACAGGGCATCCAGCCAGGCTGTGGCGAAGTCGGGATCGCCCAGCGTGTCGATGCGCCGCAAATCTTCGTCGCTCAGAATTGGCGAGTCCAGATGCAGCAGGTGCGCAGCCTCAGGCGTGGGCACCAGGAAAGTGCCGCGCACGCCCAGTCGCGTCATGAGCGACATGACCAGCTTCTCGCGCAGCGGATCTATCGGCGGATTGGTGACTTGCGCGAACCGCTGCCGCAGGTAGCTGAAGACTGACGGCTGGAAGCGCGACATGACCGCAAGGGGCGCATCGTTGCCCATTGAAAACACGGGATCCATGGCTTGGAGCGCCATGGGTTCGAGGATGTGCGTGAGGTCCTCACGGGTGAAACCGAGGGCGCGCTGCCAGCGCTGCACCTCGGGTCCGGCCAGCCCCTTCTCATTGCCGTTGAGGTCCACTGGCAGCGACCGGTCGAGCGAAACGCGCTGGTCGTGGAACCAGTCGCCGTAAGGCTTCTGTTCGACGAATTCGCGCTTGGCGGCATAGTCGGTGAGCAGGCGGCCGGTTTCCAGATCGACCGCGATCATGCGACCGGGACCGAGACGGCCCTTGGACACGACGTGTGCGTCGTCGATGTCGATCACGCCGACCTCCGACGCCATCAGCACCATGTCGTCGTCCGTGACGACATAGCGAGCCGGTCGCAGGCCGTTGCGGTCCAGCGAGCCGCACACCCAGCGCCCGTCGGTAAAGGCGAGGGCGGCGGGACCGTCCCACGGCTCCATGAGACAAGCGTGATAGGCGTAGAAGTCTTGCAGTTCAGCCGGCATTTCCTGCGCGTCGCGCCAGGCTTCCGGCACCAGCATCATGGCGCTGTGGACGAGGTTGCGTCCTGAATGGGTGAGCAACTCGAGTACCTGGTCGAGGCTGCACGAGTCCGACATGGCGGATCCGACACGGTCCGTCATGGGCCGAAGCACGGCGGTGTCCGCGCCGAAGAGGGGATGCTCCAGCCCACCCTCGCGGGCAAACATCCAGTTACGGTTTCCGTCCAGCGTGTTGATCTCGCCGTTGTGCGCCAGCATCCGGAACGGCTGAGCCAATTCCCACGTCGGACTGGTGTTGGTGCTGTAGCGCTGGTGGAACACCGCCACGGCCGTACGGTAGCGGGGGTCACTCAGATCCTTGAAGAAGTGGCCGACCTCGGTGCCGACGATCAGACCCTTGTAGACGATGGTCCGGGAGGAAAGCGAGACCACGTAGTTGGAATCAAGGGACTCGGCGCGCAGCCGGCCCTCCAGTTCCTTGCGACCCAGGAAGAGCCGCTGCTCGGCGGGCAGGAGGTCTCTCGAATCCTGGTTGTCGACGAGCAGGAGATGCTTGATATCCGGCATCGTGCTGCTGCCAGCCGCACCCAACACCTCGCGGTCGAGCGGCACGTCGCGCCAGCCCGCCACGCTAAAGCCGCGACGTGCGCAAATCGCTTCGGCCAGCACCTGAGCACGATGGGTGCCCCGTGGGTCATGCGCGTCCAGAAAGAAGACGCCGACGGCCATGCGCGCCGGGTCGACGCTGGACCATCCAACGTCGGCGTAGGCGCTGATGAGAAGCTCGCGAGGGAGCTGTGTCAGGACGCCCGCGCCGTCGCCCGGGCGGGCGTCGGCGGCGATCGCTCCCCGGTGGGTCAGCGATGCGACCGCTTCAAGCGCTCGGTCCACGATCCGATGCGAGCGTCGGCCCTGGATGTCCGCCACGAACCCCACGCCGCATGAATCATGCTCATAGCGCGGGTCGTACATGGCGGCCACGGTAGGGATCCTCTCGATCAGGCGGCTGGTGGAACGACTAGTGCGACGCCGAAGGCTCGGCTATGGGTAAACGTGCGAGGAGGCCGACTCCGGCGGAGCCGGTCATCGGGCGATGGTCGTTCATCGGTGTGGGGGCGTTGTCGGTGTCTAGCGATTCGTAGCCTGACGGAGCCCACCGTGCAAACGGTATGCGCCGCCAAGGCCAGCATCATGCGGGTTCTGCACAGAGTAGCGCATGGGCAGGCATCACGCCGTCAACCGATTGGGGCGGCAGAGAGTCTGCGCGGCGCGGCCAGCCGAATGTTTCACGTGAAACATTGCCCCGCTCAGTTAGGGCGGGAAGGGCCGGTGCTACGATCAGGCGATGCGCGCCTGACCTCTTGCCATGTTCCGCGTGCTCCTGTTGGGGATGTTGGTTGCGACGATCCCGTTCCTGATTTACAGCGGGATGCGACGCCGGCTGGCGTACGCCATCTCGGTCACGGCCACGATTTACCTAATCGTGATCGGACTGCGGGTACTCACCGGATTCTGGTGGTTTCGCGAGGAACTGCAGAACACAATAGGAGCGATCGGAGTCATCGTGCTGGTCGCCTCGGCCGTGTACATGGCCATGCGGCACTACGGCGAACGCACCGTGCGGCGAAAGCTGGCGGAGCGGGAACAGTCGCCAGACGCGCATCGGAGTCTGATCGATAATCTACGGCGCACACTTCGCGAATAGCCGACGTCCAGGGAGCAGCTTGTGGCCTTCACCATCAACGAAACCCCCGTGCACTGGGACGGCGTGTCGCCGCCCGCCCGCATGCCGCCGTGGCAGGAAGTGGTCTGGATCGGCATCCCGGGCTACTCGCGGCGCCTGTGGTTCATCTCCAAGACCGGGATGAGCTGGCAGCAGCGGCAACGTGAGGAGATCATCCGCAAGGGGCGTGAGATTTTGATGCGTGAGCGCGCGGCAGCCGGAGACGCCGCAACCTGATCCCAATCCGCTGTGAATCTCCAGCTTGAGGGACTGGCCGCCGCCGTCACCGGTGGCAGCGAGGGCGTCGGCCGGGCCATAGCGGCAGCGCTTGCCCGCGAGGGCTGCGATGTGGCCATCGCCGCGCGGCGCCGCGAGGTGCTGGAGGACGCCGCACACGAGATCGGGCAGGCCAGCGGTCGTCGTGTCCTCCCGATTCAGGCGGACCTGAGCCAGGCCGACGACGCTCGAATCTTTGTGGCCACCGCCGCCCGTAGCCTGGGCCGCCTCGACATCGTGGTGAACAACGCGGGAGGTCCGGGAGCTCATCGTTTTGACGGGGCTAGCGATGAAATCTGGCAGGCCGATCTTGACGTCAAGCTGTTCGGCGCGATCCGCTGCTCGCGGGCGGCGCTGCCCTACCTGCGGCGGGCCGGCGGGTCCATCATCAACATCACGTCAACCGGCGGTCGCGAGCCGTCCCAGGCTTCCGTCCCCACTTCAGTCACCCGCGCCGCGGGCATTGCCTTAACTAAGGCCATGTCCAAGGAATACGCGGATGCGGGGGTGCGGGTGAACACGGTCATGCTCGGGTCAATCCGCAGCGCCCAGTGGGAACGCCGCTGGGAAGCGACCGGACGCCACGGAACCCTGGAAGACTTCTACGAACGAGCTGGCGTGGGCATACCCCTGGGACGCATTGGGAGCCCCGAAGAGGTGGCCGACCTGGTGGCGTTTCTCGTCTCGCCGCGTGCCGCCTACATCACCGGCGCGGCAATCGCGATTGACGGCGGGCTGAGCAACACGATTTAGTCTCGCCGGCAAGCGTTGCATCCGCTGCCGTATGACTGTCGGGCAGCTAGAAGCCGCGAGCCAGGTCCACCACGTTGTTGAGAGGCTCGCCGCGCAGATAGCGGCGCAGGTTGTCGGTCACGAAGGGGACCACGCGCTCCCCGCGGCGCGGTGATGCCCCGGCCATGTGGGGCGTCATCAGGACGTTGGGCAGGTCCCAGACTTCGCTTTCGGGCGGATGCGGCTCTTCTTCCACGACGTCAAGTCCCACACCGCGCAGCCGGCCCGCACGCACGGTCCGGATCAAAGCGGCCGTGTCGACACAAGGCCCGCGAGCCACATTGATGAGGTAGGCACCATCGGGCAGCGCGTCAAAGACCGCCTGGTTGACGATGTGATGGGTTTGGGGCGTGTAAGGGCAGCACAGGGTCAGCACATCGGTTTCCGGCAGCAAGTCAAGCAGCTCAGACACCGGGTGAACTGATCGCAGGGCGTCGTCCGGCTCGCCGGCCACCACGTCGGCACCTCGCACTTCCATCTCAAGCGCGTGATACCGCGAGGCGACGGCGCGGCCGATGCCGCCCACGCCGACGATCAGCGCCCGCTTGCCGGCCGCCTCGTCGTAGTCATAGCTGTTGTCCCAGCGATGCTCGGCCTGCCTCAGGGCCGAGAAGTGAATACCGCGGGTCAAGGCCGTCAGCAAGGCCACGGCTGATTCGGCCACATGCGAGGCCAACAGCGCCCGCGCGTTAGTGACGAGCAGATGGCCGTAGCGGTCGGCGCCGCGGGCGGCGAGGGAGTCGATGCCAGCACTGGCAATCTGTAACCACTTCAGAGACGTCCCGGCGTCAAGCACTTCGGGCTCGACTGCTGCGCCCAGCACGACGAGCACTTCGGCGTCACGAATCTCGGTGACGGCGGATCTCATGTCGTAAACGAAGGCGAACTCGTGGTCCGGAAACAGCGCCGGCATCTCGGTCCACTCGTCCGCCCAGTGGCTGGGCATGTAAATGAGAATTTTCATTCGGCAGAACCCTGACAGGAACGCAGGCAGTGTAGGGACTTCGTCGGACGCGGGCCGCGCGCCCGCTGCTAGACTTCGCGCGCTTGCCGCCCGGAGGGCTCGAGTGTGGCCAATTCGGGTGTCTCCAAGCGAAACCAGGCGGGCGGCGGGGCGCGGCGGCTCTCAGCCACCCAGGTGCGGTGGACCTGCGGTCCGAACGACCTGCTATTTCAGTCCACGGCGGAGTTGACGCCGCCAGATGCCCTGATCGGCCAGGAACGGGCCGGACGGTCGCTTGAGTTCGGCGTGGATATTCGCAGCCGCGGGTTCAACATCTACGCCGCCGGTATCCCGGGTACCGGCCGCACGTCAATGATCATGGCCCGGCTCAAGGCCGAAGCCTCGCGCCGGCCCACTCCCGACGACTGGTGCTACGTCCACAACTTCGTCGACAGCCACCGACCGCGGGCGCTGCGGCTACCGGCTGGCCCGGGGCCCACCATTAGCACCCCGTTTCTCGACGTGTTTGAGGCGCTGCGCCCCCATATTCAACCCGCGATTTTAACCGAGGAGTTACAGAA
>VXPS01000256.1 GCA_009839425.1 Chloroflexota bacterium | reverse complement strand
GGCCGGAACGGCTGCTCCGAAGCTGCGGCCCACGCCGCGCCGCAGGGCGACGGCGAGCCGGCGGCAGAATGGAACCGGTTTGTCGCCGGCAAGCTGCTCCCGTGGTCGCCCAAGGCTTCCAGCCGATTCTGCGCCAAGGCCCGGAAGACGCCACTCGGAAACTGTCTCAAATAGGCTTCGAAGTCTGCCGGATTGGTGCTGTTCATGATCGACTGCCAGAACACCATGTCCTGCTCCGCTGACACCGTAGGCGCCGAAGCCCGCGAGCTCGAGGCATCCGGCGGAGCAGCACTGAAACGGAAATCCATAGACCAGTTCTCAAACCTCGGCTCCGGGTCGCCGCGCAGAACGATGAAGAGCTTCGTCTGGGCCAGCGTCCGGCCCGGCGCCACCACGTTGCGGCCACTCTCCTGGATATGGCCAATCGAGTTGGCCCACTCCAGGAGTTGTGGGAACTGGGCCTTTCCAGGCACATCCCAGTTGGTGCAGTCCGGCCACTCCGCGTCGATCTGGAAGCGCGCGATCAGGTGGTCGAGCCAGCGGCCTGATCGGTTGTGCACCGAGAATTCCAGTCGCCAGATGTCCATCGGAGCACCATGGTTTCCCTTCTTCGCTTCGTAGCTGGTGTCCGATTCGAGCACATTGCACGTGCCGCCGCCGGAGACTATGAGTTGCGCGCTACCGCGCAGCTCTACGCCGTCGATTTCAAGCAACTGCCGCCCGCTCAGATCCACCGCTAGGGTGGAGAACAGGAAGAAGGCCGTGGTCAAGACCCTGAAGCACAGGGGCATCATTGCTTGCCCTCGATTGCCAACCCTGCGGCGTTCCGAGTGATGATCTCTAATGCCGTTGGATTGCACTATGCCAATCAAGGCAACGGCCGCGGCGACGATCTCAACGACCAGTCGGGTGTTTCGCAGCTTCATTTCTTACTTCCTCCTTCTGACGACACACCTGTTGCACTCGTGCTCAGGCATTGCCCACCCTGCGGCTGGCTGTGCGGTCGGGAGTGGGCAGTTGGGATCCAGCGGCTGCGGAATCCCGATGGCAGATGAAGAGGGCGTGTGCGGACGACGGCATCCCGGGAACATAGTCAGGGTGCTCACTGCTGAAGTTCACAACTAGAAGAGACCACAAATCTCAAGGAATATCAAGAAGTCTTGTATAATTTCTTGGAGCGCCCGGGCTGGCACCTCCATGCACTTGGCCAACAATGAACACGGCCCGGGCGCTCACCCTTCCAAGCTAGCGACCGGACATAGTTAATGCTGGAAGTTTCGGGCCAATGCTGGGCCGCCGCTCATCTTTGGTATGGATGGTGCCGGCTGGGCCTCTCGGATACTGGGGGACGAGAGAAGGCGGACCAGCGAAGCGCAACAGACGTGCGCATCCGGCGGAATCAGGTTGGGATCAGGTTGGGGCCGCAACCGTCAGCGGTGCTATTCCGGCGATGGTGTTGCAAACAGGCTCCATGGGGCCCTCACGCCATGGTTGGGAAGACGGATCACCGGCGACCAGCGGACAGGTGGCTTCGAGCTACGCCAAACCCTGGGGCCAACAACCGCTAAAATACCTGTCACCGAGGCCTACTCCGAACCAAGGCCGATCTGAAGCTGTAGCGGCCCAGCTCCGCTGCCCGAAGGGGCCCGCCGGTAGTCGTTCCGATCCCTTCGCCGGCTACGATTCCTGTGCCCCGCAGAATTACCAGCGGCCTCCACCATCGTGTTACCCCATACGACCGGTCTATGCCGTTACCCATCGGCGCGGTCCAGCACGGGCTATGACGAACGGAGTAACGCTTACCCCATTGTGTCGTGCATCTTGAAACAGCCTGACCGTGACGCAGCATGCGCTCATCAAAGCCTCGATGCAAGGACCGGTCGGCAGTCTGGCAGGATCCGCTAGCCTTACCCTAAGTGGCATTTCGCACAGGAATCTTCGAACTGATGGCATGTGAAACAGGCACGCTGTTCCAGTCTTGCGAGCGCCGCGTGCCCGTGGCCCATGAACTGAGGAAGCGGCTGATGGCTACGGGGGATCTGGTTGTGGCACCGAATGCACATGTCGGCGACATGGCAAATGGCGCAGGACGTCCTGTCCATCGCGGCGAACTTGCCGTGGACAGTGTCGCGCCAGCGGGCTGTGTGGGACGTGGGTCGCATCGCCTGATGGCACGATGCGCACTGATCGGCCGCCGAAGCTGACGGGCTCACGTTGAGGTGACATGCGTAGCACTTCGCGCCAATCGCTCGAGCCGGCTCGCTGTGCTCGACACGAAAGCTCTCGTTGTGGGAAGGCGGTTTCACGTTGCGCGAGTGGCTCGCCGGAACGGGCCCGTTCCTCTCTTCAAGGTGGCAACCGGAGCAGCTCGAGATCCGCAGACTCTCCGGCACGCCCCTGTCGGTGTCGTGGCACCCGACGCAGTCGAGCATGTCCGGCAGGGAAAGATCGGCCAGGCCGGTGCTCTCCTCGACTGCGGAATGGCACCTGACGCAGTCGAGGTCATACTCGTCACGCACCCTGAAATGCGCGACATGCGAAAAGCGTAGGTTGTCGTAGACGCCCGCTATGACGTGCTGCGGAATGGCTTGGAGATCTGCGAACGCTGCCGGATTCTCGATCCGTTCGGGAACATGGCAGCCGCGACAATCGCCGCTGCGCGACCCGCTAGCCAGATGGGGCGGGATGCCCGGGTCGGCGTGGCACGCGGCGCATTGCTCGTGCATGGGAAACTTCGCGAAAACGCCATCCTCGTCAAAGTGATGGCAATACGTGCAATCGGCGCGGAATCCGGTCTTTCCGTCGATACGGCGCTCCGGATCGAGATGCTGCTCATGGGAAAAACCGAAGAGAATCGGACGCGATCTCCGATACAGCGGGAACGGCAGAAGAGCGTCCGAGCCGAGCGCCGGGAAATCGGAATGGCACTGGCCGCAGAAGACCGGCGTCGGTTCCATCAGGTAGTCCCGCTCGTGGCACAGCATGCAGTGGTCGTGTCCCGGACGAGCGAGCTCGACAGAGCCCTGCTCCATGGGGACATGACACACGCTGCATTCGACCCCCAGCCGGTTCGCGTGGAAGTCGTGCACGAAGAACTGTCGCGCTTCCGGCACGCGCCGGAGGTCCGTGTCCGCGCCCTGCCCGGACGGCGCCGCTACCAGCAGGCATCCCAGAGCGATGCGGGGCGGCGTCCGCATCAGTAGCGCCACCGAACGCCCAAGCGCAGGACCTGCGAGTCTTCGATGCTCGGCCGGAAGAGGAAGAAATCGTCGTCGAGGCTGTACTGGAAGGAGAGCTCAGTCCTGGGGGCGACTTCGACCGCAGCCCCCGCGATGATACCGATTGCCCGCGCTCGATCGACAGTGACGAACCGATTCTGCAAGTGGAGACGCCGGTAGAAACCACCAACCGTGGCTATACAACGGTCCCCGAGCAACGAACGCCGCACCTCGAAACTTAGATCCAGTAGGCGCGTCTCGCCGGAGCGCGTGACATCGCTGATTCCGGCAATCGTCGATGGAGACTGGCGATCGGCGCTTCGAAGATGACCCTCGACGATCACTTCGACGTGGCGCCATGGGTAGACCCGCGAATTTCCGCGCCAGTCCCAGAACGATGTCGCGAACGGGCCGGCGTCTTCAACCGCGTCGGTCAATCGCCGAATCACGACGGCGCTTCCGAGACTGAGCTGGCGAGTGATTTCGCGGCGGGCCGCGAGCGTAATCTGGCCGTACGGCTGGACCGGCCCAAGTCGCAGCCGAGCCCGGCGATTGACGAAATCGTTGTCCGCGGCGTTGATCGAATGATCGAATAGGAAATCATGGTCGGAAAGTTTCCGGAAGTACTCGATCCGGAGCGACGTCTTCCCGTCCGGCGGCAGGAACGTCACGCGCCCGCCCAGATCGACGGGTTGTCCCCCGATCGCCTTGAAGCGAGTCCGCCATGACCAACTCCGCGCAAGGCGCTTCCGGAACATGACGACGTGGCTTCCCTGAACGTAGAAGAAACTCTGGTATTCGATGACAGAAGAAGCGGGCAGCCTCAGCGAGAGGCTCCCTCCGCCAATTGCGCGCTGTTCCGGGCTCGAGAAGTACGTGAAGCGGCGTCCGCCGAAGAGCGCAAGCGAAACTGGGCCTATGGCCGTCGAAGCCGAGATTCCGTCGATAGCTGCGAGCTCGGCGCCGTAGACGGACTGCCGACCGAAGCGTAGACTCATTAAGTGCTTGCCGCCAGGCGAACCGAGCCCGTTCACATCGATATAGCCGCTGGTCAGTTCTAGCCGGCGATTCGCCCCGAACGTGTTGAGAACGGTCAAGACCGGCGATCCACTAGCAACGTGCGTGATGTCCTGCCGGTAACGGAACGAGAAGCTCGTGTTGATCCGTTCGGATCCGAATCCGCGCGTGCCGAAGTTCATGAACGAGTACGCGCGGCTGGAACTCGGCTGGAAGGCCTGTGGAAACGGCACTCCGTCGGGATCCGCGAGTTCCCGGACCGGGGAGTCGATCACATCCGTGACGGTCGGAAGACCGGTGTATGTAGTGCTGCTGTGGATGTATTCGGAGTGACTATGGAAGAAGAATCTGTTCCGAAAAGCACCCACGGAGTGCCGCCGGATCTTCGGTTGCGCGACAACGAGCGCCGGGTCGGGCGACATTTTGGGGATCGTTGCGGCCATGAGGCCGTCCCAAGCCTGCTTGATGTTCATGGCGCGGGCCGGTCGATGCGCCAGAACGGTCCCGGATGCAAGCAACGCACCGCTCGCAGCCACGCAGCCCCAGCCCACGAATCCCTGGCGGAATCGCATGCAAAGCCCGGCGATCACGGTCCGGCCGATTCCCTGAATTGCGGATTGGCAGAATCCGGGCCGCCGCCGTGGCCGGGCTGGACGACCTGGCTGCGAAGGATCTCGATCTTCTTTGCCGCCAGCGGGATTCGCCAGGGGTAGACGTCGCTGTGCCAGCGCGTGGCTTCAAGATAGAGGTCGAATTCCATGATCGCGTCCTCTAGTTGCCCGCTCTCTTCGTATACCTCTGCCAGGTGCCAGTGCACGGTCGAGTTGTTCACTCGGTCCGGCGTGATGTCAGGGCTCGCAACCGGTGCCAGCTCGAGTTCCGCCCGAAACGCCCTGATTGCTGCCTCATACGCTTGCAACTTCCCTTCGGGATCGGCCGTAGTCTTGGCGATGTCGTGGTAGGCCTTCCCAATCAGGAGGTTGACCTCGAGGAAGAGCGGGTCGATTTCAAGGACCTCCCGGAATAGCCGGATGCTCTCGTCCGGGTCTTCGTGTAGCAACAAGTAGGCCAACCGGAGCCGCGGCGTGAACATACACGGCGGGGGGTCGCTGATCTCGAGGTCCGCTCGCGAACGGATGATGCGGCAAGTGCCGGTGCTGGGATCGTTCAACGCAATGGAGTGACGGTAGTCGGCCTTGGCGGCAGCGAGGTCTTCGCGATCGTCCTGGTGCCAGATGCCGCGCTGCAGGTACTCCCAGGCGTTTTCCGGCTCGTCGATTCCGAGCAGCTCGTAGTCGATCTTCCCTTCGAAGTAGAACGGGTTTCGAACCGGGTAGTTGGGGTTATCGATCCGCGATGGCTCGAATCGTCGGTTGGGGGCGAACTCCTCTCGGCCCGTGCCCAGCAGTTCGCGGGATGCCAACGCAGCCCCAACGAGAGCTACTACCAGCAGGCAGGCCGAACCAACACGTATGAGGTTCTGATTTCTCAAGGCACCAGCTCCACAAAGGTCTCCGCCCTGGCGACACCGCGCACATTGACCAGGAAGTCATCCATGCGCTGCTCATCCAAGAGGTTCAGGTCATGGCCCGCCGGACCCTCGGCGCCCGTAGTGCGGGCAAGGAACCGCAGGAACAACGGGGGAAAGTGCAGGAAGTTCACTTGCGCCTGAACATGCAGCGGCCCGACGAGATCGATGCCGAGCAGGCCTAGCTCCTCTTCGGTCGGAAGCTCCACGTTGTACCGGTACGTGGTGGGACGAAGCGGCGCGAGGGAACGGTAGTTGTCCACCGAATTTGCGAATGCGGCGCTGAACGTCTCTTCGAAATGGGGACCCTGCGCTACGACTGGCCGGTTGCTTGCTTTCGCGCGGCCCACTGCGTCGCCCGGCAAGAAGACCCTTGTCAGCGTGTTCCGCCAAAGCACCAGTCCTTGGTCGGCGCCGAAGAACACGCGCGCCTCAGGTCCGTTGTCGGGTCCTAGGGCGAACAACGAATTAGTGTGGCCATTGCTCGCGGTGCCCGGACGATAAGGCGCAGTCCAGCGGCCTGGGTCGACGACGGCGTGAAGGTGCTCCAGATCCTCGTCGTCGAGGTTGCCATCGGGTTCCATTTCCGCGGTTTCCGGATGCGGCTTGTCGACGACGTAACCGGACTGGTAGAGCAGAAAGCCATGGAAATCCTTGATGGTCAGTTCCACGTAAGCAGTGCGTTCTTGCGAAAAGCCGGCGGGGAAACGGTGACCGGTCAGCGACACGGCCGTCAGCCTCACCGTGAACGGCTGCCCCGCCCTAGCGTGTTGATCGGTTTCGCCCAGCGAGATCCGGACGGCTGCCTCGAGAAGGTCCTCGCGACGCTGGGCGAGTCCGTTCGGAACGCCGTGCCGGTCGAGACCATGGGCATCGGCTTCGGGATAGCCGGGACCGAGGCGCGCGCTCATCTCGGCAGCGCTCATCAGGGGAACGTCGACGCCCGTGAAGTAGTGGTTCGTGACGGGGCGCTTCGGGAGCCGAGCGTTGAACTCGGTCGAAACGCCGGGTTCGGCCGCGAAACCCAGGCTAAAGACCGCAGGCGTCGGACTGGTGATTCGCATGTCGCCAACGTGGTATGTGGAGTCGCCGCCGTAGGGGTACGCAGACATGTGGCAGTCCTGGCAGCGGATGACTCTTCCGAACGGATTCTCAGTGCTGTTGTAGACGCCGGTCTCCCACTCGGTGTTGAGGTTCTCCAGGCGGTATGTCGTGACTGACTCGCTTCCTTCGTTAAGGTTGGATTCCCTATGGGTCAGCGAAACGCCCGGCATCCTGACGTCGTGGCACGAACCGCAAAAGTCGCTGCTCCTGAGATAGGCGATGCGGTTCGGGTCCAGACTCGCCGAGTGGAAACTGCCCTTCACCGCAAGCGGGAACCTGAACGGACCAACCTTGCTCAGCGACGGGAAGAGCGTGAAGCTCCCGTTTCCGAGCCCGTCGCGACGAACGCTGCGGTCGAGGTCAGGGCCGATGACGTTGTGGCAAACGTCGCAGCTGATACCGCTGGCGCCGAGCGACGGCTTGGACCCCGGAGGAGGCGATCCGCCGATCGCGGCCGGCAGGACCTGCTCGCCCCGGCCATCGATGAAGTGATAGTCCCGCAAGGGCCTGATCTGGCCGGGCCGAAACGCCATGCCGAGTCCAGCCAATTCCGGGATCTCTCGGCGATCTGGGTCCTCTCCCATCAGAACCACGTGCGGGGCATGGCAGCCGATGCAGAATCCTGCCTGCATCTCGTTGACGTGCGTGAATCTCTGCGCGCTGACCACGTTGGCCGTGAGGGGCGTGCCATCACTCGTGAGCTGGGCGCTGTCTCCGTAGACCGGGCGAAGCCGTCCACCACCGAAAAAGTTCCCCGCCAGTTCGAGCGCGTTGAACAGAGGACTGACGTTTCGGTATCCGGCCTTCACCGCTGTCCGCAACTCGTCGTACTGACGGCGGTGACACGGGAGACACTCCTCGGGCCTGCTGAAGGCTTGGCCCCTGATCAAGTCCATCAAGGGGACTCGATCGGAAGTCTGCCCGGATGCGACGTCAATCGAAACTAGCAGGGCAATCCAGAACGATGAGCAGTACAAGCCTCGCGCGAATCGCGCATGGAAGGCCATCTTTCGAGGGTGATCCCGGTCACCGGCAGGCACCGGGCAAAGGGGACGGCCTACTACCGCCCGCGGCCAGCTAGGCTCGAAAGTGTACTTTGAACCACTCATGTCCGCGTACACCGTCATCGACCGGCGGGCACAGAGCAACATGCCCCGGCCCACGTAGCAGTCCATCTGGCCGAACTGAACTCGGTCATTGAATCCGCCCCTCCATGAGGCATGGACCCGGTGCATGAGTAGCCGTCTGCTCGGAAACCAATGCCAAGTGGACGCCTTCTAGAGGGAATCGAGAAATCCCCGATCCGGGTGCTGCCGAGGTGCACGCAGACGAATACCGGCAGCCCCTTACAGGTAGACGGGCCAACGCTCAACCGACTCATCTGTCCACTCGCCTCCCGTAGGGCTCATAGGAGACTGTCGGGAACGGAGAACCGAACGATCCGTCCAAGAGATTCCTCGCGGTCCAGATCGGCCCCTCCGGAGAGTCCAACAGCCGCGCTTGCCGCTACCCTCCGGGGAGATCGCCTTGGTCCGGCCGAACCTGACGATGAACTGTCGCCGTGGCAATTCGGCACCCAAGCATCAGCATTCGCCAGCACGTGGTGCAGGGCGAACTCATTGAGTGCTCTCTGGCCGACCGGATCCGGCCCGGCGCGACTCGAGGGGTATTGCCTTGTTCCAGGAAAACCTGACCGGGCCCAGCCGCCTTCGTAGTCGACTCCGCTGTTGCCCCCGTTCCATCCGACCCCGTCCTGCAGCGGCGCATCGTATTTGCCCAGAATGGTGAGGTCCCCGGCAAGAGTGTCAGTTCCCAAGCCCGCCTTGGCGGCGTGCTCGCACTCAGCCTCGGTTGCCAAGCGGTATTGACGATCTTCGTCTGGCTCGTTCAGCCTCGCTACACAGTTCTGCCAATCGTTCCGCAAGACCGACCCAACTGGGCAGTCCGCGTCACGATTCGCGATGGTCAACAGGTTCCTGCCCATCACCGCCTGCCACTGGCCAGGCGTCGCGTCGTCCTTGTCCATCCAGAACGCCGCGTCGGTACGCACCCTCTTCACCAGCAACTCACTGCTCTCCGTCCTGACGCCTGCTGCTCCGATCGGAGACTCCCCTCCAGAGATCCGCACGAACCGCATGCCTAGGCTGTCGGGAATCTCCTTGAGCCTGGTGCTAGGTGCTGGCGACGTGGCCGGCCCGCCCTCCACGGTCAGGATGTCGCCGCTGACGAAGGTTCCCCTCCCGTCTCCGACGGTGATCTCCGCGAGCGCCCGGTACTCGCCCGGATCGGTCACCCCGTCGAGGCAGACTTGCCCCGTGTGGGGAGGGTCGGCCACGACCGTCCACGCGTCCCCTCCACGGCCGCGGCGCTGCCACCTCGCGGTGTGGACGGGGTACGCCCTACCCTCGATCCGCGTGCTTGCGGGTTGACGGGTGAGGATACCCCCCGGGCGTGCCGAAGACCGGTCCGACGTTCTGGAACACGCCCGCTCCGCCGATCTCGAGCAAGCCCCGGCCGAATTCGAACACCCGCTCGCTGGTCTGGCGGGTTCGCTCCGCGCTCTCGAAGTCGCGGTTGCGGGGCGCATGCGTCTGCGGCTCGGCACCGCGGTTGACCGGGACGAGGGTGGTCGCGGCACCGTCCGTGTCGGCAGTGCGGATCCAAGCTCGGCTGTACAAGGATTGAGAAACAACGTGCGCCCTGCGAACCGCACCGTCTGGATCCTCGGCGTCGGAGACGTGGAAAATCGCCAAGACCGTGGAGAGCTTCCCGCAGCGGGAGGTTCCGGCGTTGGCGAGAGGGGGCAGAACCAGCCTCGAGCACGCGGGAGCGGCGTGCTGGCCGCGAGCCACCGGCGTCTGCCCAGACTGGCCGAGTGCCGGGCCGAACAGGGCGAGGCTCGCCAAGAGGTCGGGTGCGCCACTACGGCGCCAAAATAGCGCAATCTAGACAGTACATGATCTTTTATGACTATGATTATCTTTTTTTATCATTCCTGCAAGGGCGATGCTCGGCCCGTCGGGCTCTCAAGAAGCGCATTCGCGGATGTCCGATCGCCGGTATGTAACATCTGTCCCTGCCCGACGGGCGTTCGACGCGCAACAGGCGTCGGTTGGCTTGGAAGCCGATCTTCCGCAGATGCTCTAGGTTGCCTAGGCGACGCCCAACGCCGCAGTCGTAGCTGTCGTTGATCGTGGTCTCGGTGTGCAGCGCGCGCCCTTACTTGCGGTACTGCTTGATCCGGGTGTGCTTGCAGTCGAAGTGCAGCGAGGGGTCCACCCCGTCGGTGATCACCCGCGTGCGAACGCGCGAGGGCGTGCGCCGGGTCACGCGCCGCTCGAACACCAGCCGGATGTGGCCTGGGGGGCCGATGTCGAGGTTTTCACGGATGACGTCTGGGATGGTAGGGCTTTTCGGACAGTGGATCAAGATGGACTTCGCCTGAATTGAACGGAGTCGACAAGGCCCTCACGGACACCAATCGAACGGCTCTCAGGACGCGCGCTCCACACTCGCACCATCATCGGGGAAGCAAGTGCTAATGTCGTGGCAGTTGCTCGCCGCGGGTTTCGGTGCGGATTGTTCACAGCAACGGTCGAATGGGAAGCAACTCAACGGAAGTCGCCTACAACCTGTCGTTGGCTCGGTTGCTGCGCCATGAAGGGCTGAATGCGGAGGGAGAACAACGTCATATCTTCGGCAAGTCGCACGGGCAGGCTGATGTTGTTCTCGATTTCGATGACTACGCCGTCGTGATCGAGGCTGAATTCGGAAGCCCGGCGAAGGCGGATGCGGACAAGCGGTTTCCAACAACGGCGCCAGCCGTGGTCAACGGCCTGCCAGTCCGACTCGTGATCGCGGTCGGCTATCCTCGGCGCCTTGCGGATCTTCCGGAAAGTCAGACGCAAGCAAACCTGGCCCTATGCGACGACCTGATCATTGCGTGCCGCTATTTTGGGGAAGCGTGGAGTGAAGAGGGGACGGGCAGTGTAACGAGTCTAGCGGAGGTTCTGCGCGACTATTGGGTGCAGAGCGATAACGGCATCGGTATCGAAGAGACAGTGCGGCGAGCCGCTTCGGCCATTGCAACGGCTAGTGACATTCTTGCGAGAGTGGAGCCCGGGGATCGCGGCGAACAAGACGGACCATCGACCAAGGCTCTGATCTGGCTGAATGCGATGTTGTTCCAGGAAC
>VXPS01000332.1 GCA_009839425.1 Chloroflexota bacterium | reverse complement strand
ATACGGCCACCACCGACTTCTACACGCGAACCTTCGTCGGCAGGTTCAGATGTGTAAAACAGACCGATCGCCAGGACTGATCGCAACTCCAGCGCCCGTACTGGACCCCAGCATCGACGCCCCGCAGGAAGGCATCGACCGCGCCCCGCTGAATGACGGAGTCCGCGATGTGCGGGGACAGAACGGAGTCTGTCGATCGCGCCTGGGCCACGTCTCGCACGCGCGACCAGTCTGGATGCTCCCGCAGATTCGTCGGGGCAGCGGGCGGCTGGGGCTTCGGCTGCTCGTTGCGAAACGCCCAGGCGAACGACCTGCGGAGATCGTCGCGGTGGTCGTTCTGGCAGGCGGCTTCGGCCACTACGGGGTCGGGATAGACTCGCTGATAGATGCCGACGTTGTGCAAGCGGCCGGCTGCGTACTCGAAGGCGTCGTTTGCCTCCACGCAAGTGGTTGGCCAGATCGCCAGCGCTGGGGCTGCGGTCAGCAGCCACGCGGCGACGGCGATGACCACGGCCAGTCGGCTCTTCCGCATGGTGTCCTCCGATGTGCCTGGTAGGTCGGACGCCGCCGAGGATTTGGATAGAGATAGTGACACGGGTTACGGCGACCTCAAGAAGCGCCTGTGCAGCTTCGGACTGGAGTGAAGCCGCGGGAGTGCCCGAACTGAGCCGTTCCTGCGATGCCGACTGGACCCTTGAAACCGACAGTCTCCGACTGACTCCGATGGTGGAGTGCGACACGGACGCACTCTTCAGACTGCTGAAGGATCCCGAGATCCACGTCTTTACCGGAGGCCATCCGCCCGCAAGCGCCGACTACGTGACGGCAAGAATCCGTCGCCGCGAATCCCGTCGCTCGCCCGCGGGCGACGAGCTATGGCTGAACTGGACGCTGCGTCTGATTGCGGACCAATCAGTCGTGGGCTACGTGCAGGCAGGCGTAACGGAAGGAAAAGCGGACATGGCCTGGGTCGTCGGTGTTCCATATCAGCGCCGGGGTTACGCCTCAGAGGCAAGCCAGAGGGTGCTGCAGTGGCTTCGCGACCATCTCGGTGTGCATGAAGTCCGTGCCAATATTCACCCGGATCACGTCGCCTCCCACCGGGTGGCTCGGAATATCGGACTCCTCAAGAGCGGGGAGCGCACCGACGAGGGAGAGGAAGTCTGGCGGGCGAGCTTTCGGTGACTCCCACTGACGACGAACGTCCAGTTGCGGACTCCCCACCGCTCGTCCTCGTCGACGGCCTGAACCTCCTCTGGCGGGCCGCCTACGGATTCCCCGCTCGAATCCGCGATAGCGAGGGCGAGGATGTCACGCCGGCCTTCGGGTTCTTCGCACTCCTGCGCAAGGCCATCCACGGCCTGGCGCCGTGTGAGGCGGTGGTGGTCTTTGACGGGGAAGGCTCAACGGATGCGCGGGTGGAAATGGCGCCCGCGTACAAGGCCAACCGCGCCGGCGCCGACTACTCGCACCTGGCCTGGCTCCCCACCATCTACACGGGCCTGCGAACCATCGGCCTCGAGTTCGATGAGACCACCGACGCCGAGGCGGACGATGTGATCGCCCAGCTTGTCCGCGGAGCTTCGGCAACCCGTTCCAGAGTGATCGTGTCGGCGGACCGAGACTTCTATCAGCTGATCAGCGACCACGTGGTCATCGCCAACACCATGCGAAAGAGTGGCGAGCAGATCGTGGATGCCGCTGAAATACGCAGGCGCTTTGGCGTCGAACCCTGGCAGTGGTGCGACTACATGGCCCTGGTGGGCGACACCTCCGACAACATTCCGGGCGTACGCGGCATCGGGCCCAAGCGCGCCGCAGCCGCCCTGGCCGGCGGACACACGCTGGAAGGCCTCAACCAGGTCGTCACCCAGGCGTGGTGGGGACGCTACTTCAACGGCGTACTACCGGAAGCGTTGAAGGCTCGCGACCTGATCCGCCTGGCCCCAGGCGTCCAGACGTCAATCCGGATCACCGGTCGCCCGTCCCAGCCCCTGCCTCTCGCCGCCGAGCTGCTCAGGACGCTCGGCGTCTGGTAACGAGCGCCGGCAGTTCGGTGAGCCGCTCGATCGCCGGGACGTCTAAGGTCCCGGCATCCTCGCCGCGTCGGTTCAGCCAAACGCCCGTCAGGCCCGCGTCGCGCGCCCCACGCGCGTCCGTATCCAGCCGATCGCCCACGTGCACGCAGGCCGACGGCGACGCGCCCACGGCCTGGCAGGCCGCCTCGAAGATTCCCGGATCAGGTTTCGCGACCCCGATGTCCTCGGAAATCATCACGGCTGCGAAGCGATCCAGGACGCCGACCGCCGCCAGCTTCCGTCGCTGCAGCGCCGACGTGCCGTTGCTGATGACCCCGAGCCGGTAACCATCCAGAGCGTCCAGGGTTTCGACGGCATCGGGAAAAAGCCGCCAAGCCCCGTAGTAGAACTCACGGTAGACCTCATGGATGGCGTCGACTTCGGCGTCGGGCATCTGGTCCGGTGACAGTCCGAACAGATCGCGAATCCGTGCGCGGCGCTGCCCGATGAACGAGCTCTCGCCGCGCAGGTAGCGCTCGAAGTGGTGGTCCAGCAATGTGATCCAGCGCTGCATAAGGCGTTCGTCGCACTCGCCCAGCCGATCCCTGCACCTGTCGAACAGGCCCAGCGCGCCCGCTCGAGTCGCTGCGGCGTCATCCACCAGCGTGTCGTCGATGTCAAAGAACACGGCCTTGACCGGTGACGCTGGCATCTCACTCAGTCCGCAGCTGCCGCGTTGCACGCGGGCTCGTCGATCACAGGTCCAGGTACCACAGCAACTGGACCTCACTCGGGTACTCGGCATACACGCCCCGACGCACGCCGCCCAACGCAAACCCGTGATTGGCGTAGAAGCGACAGGCGGCGGGGTTGGTGTTCTGCGATTCAACTTTCAGGAACGAGTAGCCGGACGTCCGGGCACAGTGGATGGCGCGATCGAGCAGGCGCGTACCGACGCCGCGACGGCGAACGCTGGGATGCACGCGAACGTCCCACAGCACCGCCAGGTCCTCGCGTCCCTCCAGCATGTGAACGCCCGGCGTCTTGTGAGCTACCACGGCGCCCCCGACTCGCTGCCCATCTATGAACGCGGCGAAGAAGCCCCAGTGTGAGATATCGCCAAGGCTGTGCCAGCCCGCCACAGGCTCATCGTCGTCAAAGTCCTTTGAGAGCGGCTGATCCAGGGGCGCGTCGACCATGCGCACGCCGCCAAGCCCGTTCGCTATCCACTCGACCTCAAGAACCGTCGAGGTCGAGAACGCAATGGGAATGGATGCGTAGTCGGACAAGGCCGCGAGCGACTCCTTCCGAACGTCGACTGGCATTGGGCGGCTGGCTGTCTCTTGACCCGCCTAACGCACTTCGTCGTGGGTAGCGAATTCGGCCGGCATGGTGATCTCCAGGACCTGCCAGTCATCGGAGTATTCCAGCACCTCATGTCTGACCCCCGGCGCCTGGTACCACGCGTCGCCAGCCTCCACGCGAACTTCGCCGATGTCCTCGAAATCCAGCTGTGCCCAGCCGCTAATCAGGTAAACCATCTGGAAGTCCAGCGCATGCGAGTGATAGCCCATGGGGCCGTCGCAGGGTTGTTCGGCGCGAATGATGTGCGCCAGGACCTTGCCCTTGGTCGCCTCCTTGATTCCCAGGTCGCGGTAGGCAAAGTAGGGACGCAGATCCCGTCCCCACTGGGCGTCCCTGGCGTGCGCCGCAAATGACTTGCTCGTTTCGTCGGACATGCTGCAACCCCTTGCGTACCCCGGCGGCTCCCCACATACCTTGCCATCGCGCGAGATGCAGGTGTGGAACGATGCGCTCGACTTGCTCGGCCCGAACGTGAGCCGCGTGCGCATCTGCCTGATTGGCGACACCCATGGCTTCGTGCCCGGCCTGGAGGCCGCGCTGGCAGCGTGCCGGCGTCATGCGCCGGATCTGATCGTGCACTGCGGCGACTTTCTGACGTCGCCGTTTTCGCCGGACCCGCCGGGCGAGACGATCGACCTGCTGCGCTCGCAAAACGTTCAAGTCATTTACGGAAACAACGAGGCGTACTTCCGCGACTGGGGGACACCGCGCTGGCAAGCGACTGTCGACGAACGTAGGCGGCGTCCCGACTCGCCGGACTCCTTCCTTTCTCAGATTCCCCAGGGACAGGCCGAACTCACCCCGACGCACCTTGCCTGGCTGCGGGCGCTGCCTGCCGAGCTCTCGCTGGACGGGGCGCGCCAGGGCGACGTGTACGTCTGCCACGGCATGCCTGGCAACCCCTTCGCCACCATCTGGGACACTGCTCCCGCCTTCACCCCGGACTTCTCGCCGCAGGAAATCGACGCCGCCCTGTCCCGCGATGGAGTCGCCTCGGCTGATCTGATCCTGTGCGGCCACACCCCGGGCCCCTCGTTGCTCCGAATCAGACTGCCCAACGGCAGAGCGGCGTTGGTCGTGCGTAGCTCCGGCCACCTGCCCGGCGACGGACCCGCCCCCTGGTACCAGGGCATCTGCGTGCTCACCCACCGCGGCGGCCGGCTCCTCGGCTACGCTGGCTGGAACATCGAGTATGAATGGGCGCCCTTCGAGCCCCGCGACCCGAATTGGTCGGACGCGGCAAGGATCGCAGAGGTCTGATGCCCG
The DNA here is from genome assembly GCA_009839425.1 of Chloroflexota bacterium. Taxonomy (GTDB): domain Bacteria; phylum Chloroflexota; class UBA11872; order UBA11872; family UBA11872; genus UBA11872. Next base: position 6,475 of record VXPS01000332.1, on the reverse strand, counting down.
CGTACGACCCCATCGCCGACTGGTACGCCACCCAGTCCCGCACGGGTTCGCTGCGCCGATTCCACGACAACCTTGCCCGCCGCCTGCTGGGGATGGCGGGTGACGTTTGCGGCAGGCGAGTCCTCGACGCGGGCTGCGGGGAGGGCCACGTGGCGCGATTGTTTGCTCGACATGGAGCCAAGGTCGTCGCCGTGGATATCTCACCGCGGCTCCTGGAGCACGCGCGGGCGCTTGAGGACAAGGATCCCCACGGGATCGAGTTCGTGGCGAGGGATCTGGCCACCGGGTTGCCTTCCCACCAGGGCGCCTTTGACCTGGCCACGGCCAACATGATGCTCGACGACTGCGAGGACCTGGCGGGGGTCCTACGCGGGATTGCGGACGCCCTCAAGCCCAACGGCCGCTTGCTCCTCTCGCTGAACAATCCCTATGCCCTCGTCACCCGCGGCAAGGTGGACGACTACTTTGCGTCGGGACCGCTCACCCAGACGTTCGGCACGGATCGGGCCGAATACCAGGTCCCTTTCTACTACCGGACGTTTGAAGAATGGATCGCGGCGTTTCGGCAAGCGGGATTCCTGATTCGCAGCCTGGTTGACGTCCCGTCCGACCCATCCGACCCGCATCTGCCGGACGATCCGGTGCCCAAGATCATGGTCCTGGACCTTGTTCGGCACGATGCGTGAACGCCACGTGCGTCGGTTCTCGGTTGCAGGCACGTGTACGACCCTCCCCAATCCGACCCGTCACGTCTCTCACTACGTCCCTCGTATCGCTGGTGTATCTTTGGTGTATGGCACGCACAAACATTGACATCGACGACCTCGCCTGCGCCGAAGTCATGCGCCGCTATCGCCTCCCCACCAAGCGCGCCGCCGTCAACTTCGCCCTCCGCACCCTGGCGGCTGAACCCCTGTCGGTTGACGAGGCTCGGGCCCTCCGCGGCAGCGGCTGGGAAGGCGACCTTGACGCCATGCGCACAGCCCGCCCCTCGTGGTCCTGATCGACACGTCGGCCTGGATCGAGTTTCTGCGCGACACCGGATCCCCCATCTGTCAGCGCGTCGACGAGTTGCTGGCCGCAGAAATCGCCATTTGCGACCCCATCCGCATGGAAGTGCTGGCGGGTGCGCGCGACGAAGCCCACCTGCTCAACCTCCGTCGCCTGCTGGCGCGGGCCGTCGTCCTTCCGATGGGACCCACCGACTACGAAGACGCCGCCGCCCTCTATCGGCGCTGCCACCGGCAAGGCGCCACCGTCCGTAAGCTCATCGACTGCCTCATCGCCGCCGTCGCCATTCGCAGCGGAACGCCCATCCTCCACCACGACGCTGACTTTCAGACTCTCGCCCACCACACCACCCTCCAGACCCACACCCCGTAGCCCCGGTCCGCTCACTCCGCTCTCTTCTCGCCCCGCCCTCGTCTTTTCTCACTGATCACATCTCTTAGATCACTCCCTCCTCGGGCCGTACTCTAGGCGCGCGTTCGCGTGCCGGCGGGGAGAAACCAGTGACCACGGACGTAACGGTGCTTGGCGCCGGCAACACCGGCTTCGCGGTGGCGGCCAACCTGACGCTGGCGGGGCACTCGGTCACTCTGGCCGAATTGCCGGACTTCCCCGAGGCCATTGCGCCCGTGCGTGATTCGCGCACGATCGAGTTGCTGGGCGTCGCGCACACCGGCGAAGCCCGCATCGCCGACATCACGGACGACGTTGCGAACGCTGCCGCGGCTTCGGACACGCTCATGGTCATCGTGCCCGCCTACGGCCACGCGCCCTGGGCTGAAGCGCTCGCGCCCCACCTGCGCGATGACCACACGCTGACCCTGATGCCCGGCACGCTGGGCGCGCTGGAAGTCGCCCGCATCCTGCGCGCAGCCGGCGCGCCGCCTATCCCCGTGGCCGAGACCGACACCGCGCCCTACGTCTGCCGCAAGACCGGTCCCGCCGAGGCCACTATCTGGGGCGTGGTTCCCCACCTCGGCCTTGGCGTGTTTCCCGCCACGGCCACGGAGCGCGTGCATGCGGCGCTGGAGCGGTTCTTTCCGGGCATCGTGCCCCTGCCCGATGTGTTCGCCTGTGGACTCGGCGCCATGAATCCCGTGGTGCATCCGCCCGGCGTCCTGCTCAACGCCGGACGCATCGAGCGCTCGCGCGGCGAGTTCTACTTCTACGACGAAGGCGTCACCCCCGGCGTGGTCGACGCCATCATGGCGCTGGACGGGGAGCGCCGGGCGGTGGCCGCCGCCCTCGGCCACCAGTTGCCCGACGCCGCCCAAGCATTCCACGCCGCCGGCTTCGGTCCGCAAGCCGACCCGCCCGATCTCTGGGCCACCATCAACGGCAGCCGGATGCTCACCGCCCTCAAGGCCCCCGGCCAGCTCGACACCCGCTGGCTCTCCGAAGACGTCCCCTACGGCCTGCGCGCCTGGTCCGGCCTCGGCGCCGCCCTCAACGTCCCCACCCCCGTCATCGACGCCGTCATCACCCTCGGCCTCACCGTCCTCCACGAGCCGCTGGACACCAACCGCCGCACCCTGGCGGATTTGGGGCTTGAAGGCCTGACCCGCGACCAAATGCTGGGCTACGCACGCGAGGGCTAAAGCCGCAGCGCCGTTGCGAGGAACCGACAAGTGCAGGCGAACCAGGACGACTCAACGGATCGGGTCTCTCGGCCGCTGACCTCCCAGGCCAGCAGCCTCCACAACCCTCCGTCCTGCCTGCGGGACCAGGTCGTCCGCTACGTGGCTAGTGTGGAAACGCCTCTGGACGACCCCCTTCCCTTCCGCGACAACCCCCAACCCGGCGCTCCCGCCAACATTGAGACCACCGTCTGGGCCCTCTCCTGTCTCCGGCAAGTGGGCGCCCAGGACGTAATCGATCGCGCCCGTCGCCGCGCGCTGGCCGCCCTGCGCGCCGCGTACAACCCCGACCTGGGCATCTATGAGCCGAATGAGACCCAGACCGGCGGCGGACCCGGCACCTGGCGCATGCACTTCGACGCCGTCGTTCGCATCGGCTTCCAGCTATTGGACGAACGACCGCGACCCTTCCCCCGCGGCCTGGAAGGCCTGTCCGCTCTTCCGTGGGCTCCCGTCAGTGAGCATGCCTGGCGCCCCTGGTTGGACCAGGTCTGGGCCGAAGATCCCCGCGCCGCCGCCAAGGCCGCCTTCCAGTACCTCTGGTTCTACACCCGCTTCGCGGGAACCAACCACGTCGACGACCTCGACAATCAGGCCCAGCAGGTTCTGGCGTATCTCGAGTCCCGCCGCGACCCCGCCACCGGCTTCATCGGCATGGGTCCCGATGTGGACCTCGGCTGGGCCATGCGCGGCCACCGCAACCTGGCGCTCAACCTGCTCTGGCCCCTGGGCGTGGACGAGCCGGGAATTGAGCGGATGATTGACGCCACGCTGGCCTGCCAGCAGCCAGATGGCCTGTTCCACGATGGCGGGATGTGCGCCAACATGGACGCCGTCCACCTGCTCGCCGAATACGGCCGCCGCACCGGCCATCGCCGCGACGAGGCCATCCAGTCCACCCGCCGCTGCGTCGCCGCCATGTTCCGCCGCCTCGCCTCCCCCAACGGCGGCTTCTTCTACGATCTAACCGAACGCCAATCCACCGACCCCGCCACCATCCACACCACCAATGGCCTCGCCTTCGCCCTCTACACCCTCAACTACTGGCAGGCGCTGGACGTTGCGTCGCATGAGGACCTGGCTGCCGCGCTGAAGGCGGTGAGAGTCGACGGCGACTAGGGGGCACGAGTTTCCCGCTAAGCCACCGGGACACGCGGGGCTTGCCGCCTCGCCGCCAAATGCCCTAGGAGACGGGGTGCCTGGCGCTAGAGGCCGGTGAGGTTGCGGAGACCGGCGGGCATGCGGCCTGAGCTCATCATCTGCATCATCTGGCGCGCCTGCTTGAACTGGCTGAGTAGTTGGTTGACTTCCTGAACGGAGGTGCCACTGCCAAGCGCCACGCGGCGGCGGCGACTGCCGTTGAGGATGTCGGGGCTGGCGCGCTCGGCCGGGGTCATGGAGAGGATGATCGCTTCGAAGCGTCCGACCACGTTGCCGTCCAGCGCGGCCTGGACCTCGGCCTTGTTGGCCATGGCGCCCATGCCGGGCAGCATGCCGAGCACCTGGCTGAGCGGACCCATCTGGCGCACCTGGTTCAGCTGCTCCAGGAAGTCGTCCAAGCCGAAGGTGGCCTTGCGGAGCTTGGTTTGCAGCTCCTCGGCGCGTTCGAGATCGACGACCTCTTCAGCGCGTTCGACCAGAGTGACCACGTCGCCCATGCCCAGGATGCGAGAGGCGATGCGGTCGGGGTGGAAGACCTCAAGCGGCTCAATTTGCTCGCCGGTGCCGACGTACTTGACCGGAATTCCGGTCACGGATCGGATGGATAGGGCGGCGCCGCCGCGGGCATCGCCGTCCATCTTGGTCAGGATCAGGCCGGTGAGCGGGGTGCGGGCGTGGAAGGCCTGGGCGACGTTGACGGCTTCCTGGCCGGTGGTGGCGTCGGCGACGAAGAGGGTTTCGACCGGCTTGACAGCACGGCTGATCTGTTCGATCTCGTCCATCATCCGGTCGTCCAGCTGGATTCGGCCGGCGGTGTCGACGATGACGTGCGAGTGGGCGTTGCTGACGCCGAGTTCAAGTCCTCGCCTGGCAATGTCGACCGGGCTGGGCTTAGTTCCCTGCTGATGAACTGGCACGTCGATCTGCTTGCCCAGCGTCTGTAGCTGGGCGATGGCCGCCGGACGGTAGGTGTCCGCGGCGACCAAGATCGGGCGGCCGCCGTCCTTGCGGAAGGCCAGGGCCAGCTTGGCCGCGGCGGTGGTCTTGCCGGAACCCTGGAGCCCGACCATGAGAATCACCGACGGAGGACGCTGCGCGGTAGCCAGGCGGGCGGTCTCGCCACCAAGCAGTTCCACCAGGTTGTCGTGGACGATCTTGGTGACCTGCTGGGCCGGGGTGACGCTCTGGGTGACCTCCCGGCCAACCGCTCGTTCGCGAACTGACGCCACGAATTGGCGCGCGACCCGGAAGTTGACGTCGGCTTCGAGCAGGGCCATGCGGACTTCGCGCAGGGCCCCGTCCACATCCTGTTCGCTCAGGCGGCCACGGCGGCCGAGGTTGCCGAAGACGCCGGACAGTCGCTCGGTCAGGCTTTCAAACATTGGGGGCAGGCCGGTGCGTCAGTCTGCGCTTGATTGTACGGAGCACACGTCGGCGGCGAGACCAAAGCGGGGGCGTTAGCGCCACTTGCCGCGGGAGCAGGTTGGGTCTCTGGCGAGAGGCAAGAGCGCCCTCGCTCCTGTCGGGAGCGACAAGCGGCGTCGCCCGCCAACCACTCGCTCCTAACCACCAGCCACGAGCCGCGAGCCGGCTCGTTCTCCACCATCAGGGACTCGCTGGCCTTGTCCGGCCGCGCAGGGCCGGCGCAAAGGCCGAGCCCGCGATGTGGATTCAGGGCGGGGACGCCGTGGAGGAGGGGCAGGACGCTGTCTTCCCAATCACAGCCGACCACGACTGGGTGTGGGAAGGAACCAGAGCCGCCTTCAACATCCACGGCGACCGGCACTGGGGTGGCGAAATCACCGTGAACCTCGCCGTCAGTTGCAACGGCTGCCCGTTCGTGTGGCTGACCGACCCGCAGTTCACGACAACCTCGGTGACTCTCCGGCCAACTGCGCCGCCCATCCGGCGAGCGCGGCACGGCCCACCTGTCTCAGGTGGACCACACGGCCACGTCCAACGGCGCCGCGTCCATCGATCCCGACGGTCAGGTCCGCTGACGGAGCCATTCGGCACCCTCCGACGAAGCTGGCGACACGTCCCGCCTGGGAGACTCGGGCTCGTGCTGACGGCCCCGACGCCTGTGCGGGCTTTGGGCCAGCGGCCGAGCCGGGATGGCCCTGCTCCCTCACGGTCTCCAACGACCAAACAGCGATCGGTCTGTCCCGACTCTTTGCCGCGACCGTGGCCAATCTAGGGCTTTGGAAACGTCCAAGGGATTGCGTAGGCTCGCCGGGTACTCGATTCGGGGACCAGGCAGGCCTCGTCGAAGTCGGATGACGCAGAGGCCACCAAGTCGCCGACGCTCTAATATCCGATTATTCGAGCATGGGGGTAGACACTATTGCCGTCACAGGATGATTCCTACCGCTCGATCGAACACTTGCAAGCCAATTTAGGCGTAGTTGTGGCCGATCTGTTCACCATGCTTAACGCGAGAATGTCGGACGAGGTGGTACCCCACGCCATCACCAGCATGGAGTACAGCTTGCTGTGGTATTGCCTTGAAGGGGAACGCACGTCCACCCAGTTGGCGCGGGTGTTGCCTGTCGACGGCTCCCGCATCAGCCGCATGGTCACCGGGCTCGTGGATAAGGGCCTGCTGCGCCGGCGCCGCCGGCCCCGCGCCCCGGCCGGGGGGGAGGGCGGGCGGGCCGACGACGCGGCGG
>VXPS01000138.1 GCA_009839425.1 Chloroflexota bacterium | reverse complement strand
GTTTACGGGGGATCGGTCAGGCGACTTCCTGTTTGGGGCGCTGCATCGGGCGGGCTTTGCGAACCAGGCGGAAAGCCGGAATCGAGGCGACGGATTGGAGCTGCGGGACGCGTTTGTGACGGCGATTGTCAGGTGCGCGCCGCCGGCGAACCGGCCGACGGCGGACGAGCGCGCGGAGTGCCAAGGCTGGCTGGAGGCGGAGCTTGATCTGTTGCCGCAGGCGCGAGTGGCGGTGGCGTTGGGCGGGGAGGCGTGGCGGCAGTTGCTGCGGGTGTTCCGGGAGCGTGGTCTCGCGGTGCCGCGGCCGGCACCGAGGTTTGGGCATGGGATGGAAGCGGCGGTAGGGAAGTGGACGCTGCTGGGGGCATATCACCCGAGCCAGCAGAACACGTTCACGGGGCGACTGACGCCGCCGATGTTGGACGCTGTTCTGGCTCGAGCGCGGGAACTGGCCTGCGATTCAGCTTGAGGCGCTGGTGTAGCGGCTGAGGCCGATGCGCCAGAAGCGGGCGGCGGCGAGCAGGGCCAGGGCGCCGACGAGGGGCGCCAGCCAGATGGCGACCAGGGGTTCGCGACCGGTGATGGTCTGGGCGGGGACGGTGGTGATGAAGGCCACGGGGAAGACGAAGGTCAGCAGTTGGCGGAGCCAGAAGGGGTAGATCTCGACGGGGTAGCGACCGGTGTCGAAGAAGAGCTGAAAGATCATGGTGATGTTCTCGACCCGCACGAACCAGAAGACGAGGGTGGTGAGGGCCAGCCAAATCGAGAAGACAATGGCCACGGCTCCGATCATGACGGCGACGAAAACGGCGGCCATTGGGACGGTGATCTGGGCCTCAAGTCGAATGAGCCCGACGGCGATCACCGTGCCGCCCAGGATTACGTCAGCGACGTGCCAGACGACGAAGCGGCGGGTGCTGGAGAGAAGCAGCGAGGGGACGGGCTTCAGCAGGACGTAGTCGAAGGTGCCCTTGCGAACCTCCTGGACAACTTCGTTCAGGCTGGGGCTGAGCGCGGTCTGCACGATGCCCTGGACGAGGTAATAGACGCCCATCAAGACCATGGCCTGCTCGAGCTTCCAGCCGCTCAGGTCGCTGGTGTGCGAGAAGACGACGGCGAGCCCGCCGATGGCGACCACGATGCCCGTGAGGCTTCGAAAGAGGTTGCCCACCAGCTCGGCGCGGTAGGCCGTTTCCTTAAGTACGGCGGCTCGCAGGAAGGCAGCGACGATGCGAGTGATGCGCATGGTCAGGCGCCCACGGCTGAGTACTGGCGGATGCCGGCGCGCCAGACCGCGCGGACGGTGAGTGCGGCAGCGGCCAGCCAGAGGATTTGAAGGGCGAAGCCGAGGGCGAGTTGACCGGCGTCCAAGCGATTGAGCAGGACCTCGATGGGGAAGCCCAAGGTGTAGCGCATGGGCAGGGCCGTGGCGAGGTTCTGCACGAATCCGGGGAGGAGCTCGACCGGGGCCACCTGGCCGCCGAGCAGGAATGTCAACCAGACCCAGATCTCCCAGAACGAGTACGAGCGAGTGGTCCAGAACGCCAGGAGAGCGAAGGTAGTGCCGACGAGGAAGGAGAGCAGAGCGGCCAGCATCAGGGCCGCAACGAACAGCGCCACGCTACCAACCGTGACCGAGAATTCGGGTCGCAGGATGAACACGAAGCCGAACCAGAGAGGGATCATGAGCAGCATGCTGACGCTCTTATAGGAAATGTTGCGGGCGGCGGCGACCCAGACCGGGTTCATGGGGCGCAGCAGATGGGGCGACAGTTCACCCTGCTGAATCATCGGCCCGAACGTATAGATTTCGATGGCTACGGTCAGTTGCGTCACGAGCATGAAGGTCAAGTAGTAGGCCGCGAAGTCGCTCTGTCGCAGGCCGCCAACGTCTCCGTCGCCGGCGATCGAGCCCCACACGGCCAGGTAGACGATCGGCCCAATCACACTCCAGAGCGCATAGATGAAGAGTTGCGTCCGGTACTGAAACATATCGGCGATCTCGGCGCGGGTGAGGGCCAGCGCGCCGGCCAGCGTGGTGCGGCGGACGATCACGGGCCTTCGCCGCGGAAGACCTGGTCGATGACCTCCTCGAGGGGCGGGTCCTCGACACTAAGGTCGGCGATCGGAAGCTGGGTTAGCAGGCGGCCAGTGACTTCGGGGGCGTCGTCCTTGCCTGCGCGTACGGTGACCTGAAGACCCTCGACGCTCAGGATCTCGGCCTGGCCGTTGAGGTCAGGAAGGTCTGTCTCGCGCTCGAGGTGGACGGTGATGGTCTTGTGAGGGGCGTAGCGGCGGACGAGGCCGTCGAGGGCGCCGTCATAGAGCAGCTGGCCCTTGTCGATGACGATGACGCGGCGGGCCAGGGCCTTGACGTCGGCCATGTAGTGGCTGGTGAGGAGGACGGTGGCGCCGGTCTCGGCGTTGTAGGCGGTGACGAACTCGCGGATGCGCTGCTGCATGGTGACGTCAAGGCCGATGGTGGGCTCGTCAAGGAAGAGCACGCGGGGTCCGTGCAGGAGGCCGGCGGCGAGCTCGACCTTCATGCGCTCTCCGAGGGAGAGTTGGCGGACGGGCTTGGTGAGGAGATCGCCGAGGTCGAGGAGCTCGGTGAGCAGGTCGACCGTGCGCGTGTAGACGGCGTCGTCAATGCCAAAGACGGCCTTATTAACGAGGAATGAGTCGGCGGCGGGCAGATCCCAGAAGAGCTGCTGGCGCTGGCCCATGATGAGGGTGATGCGGGAAAGGTATTCCGCACGGCGGTCCCAGGGCGTGAAGCCGAGGACGTCCACCTCGCCATCGGTGGGGTGGAGCAGGCCGCTGAGGACCTTGAGGGCGGTGGTTTTGCCAGCGCCGTTGGGGCCCAGGAAGCCGACGACTTCACCGCGGTCGACCTGGAAGGAGATGCCGTCGACGGCGCGCACGAGGCGGTGCTTGCGGCGCAGCACGCTGCGGAACGAGGCGCGCAGGCCGCCGGCGCGTTCGGGGACGACGTAATGCTTGACGAGGTCGCGGACGGAGACGTCGGGGGGCATGCGTTCAGCCTAGCGAGGCATTGCGGGTTGGCAATGCGAATGGCCGCCCGGACTCGGGGGCGAGTGTACGGGCAGCAGGGGTGCGTGGGCAGGTACCCGCCTCCGGGGAGACCTTTGCGTGGCTCAGCCCGGTTCAGGATGTCCGGGGAGGGTCTTGGAGCCTTACAGGTTGAGTGGGCCTGGATTCCGGGCTTCCCGGGGCTGACGGAGAGTTATGTAAAGTCATCCATGCGCGGGCATGTCCTGATCGGACTGACCCACTAGCCGGGACGCGATACCTGGCAGGGGCGGCCGGTCCGGGCGGACTGCAGGGCGGCGGCCACGGTGGCCACGATGTGGCGGCCCTGGCGGGCGGTGAGCAGGGTGTCTCCGCCGGTGTCCAGAGCGTTGACGAGAAGGTCCACCTGACGGCGGTCGGTTTCCTCGTCGGTGCGGCGGTTGCGCGGATCCTCCGGGGTTTGCCCGCGGGTGTACACCGCCACCTCCGGCCTGGGTTCCGCGATGACCAGGGCGCCAGCCGAGCCGATGACGTGGACCCGAAGCTCGCCAACGTTGGGATGGCTTGGTTGACCGATGCGGCCGATGCAGAGCGAGCCGATCACGCCTCGCTCCATCTCCAGGGAGACCGTGGCGATGTCCTCCACGCCGCGCTCGGCATGGCGCCTGAAGAAGTGAGCGGAGGTGCGGCCAAAGGCGCGCAGGGCGTCCAGCCCCAGGATGTGGCGCATATACGCGAGGGGATAGATGCCTTCCACGGTTAGCTCGCCTTCGCTGAGCCAGTTGTCGGGGACTTCCTCCGGCTCGTCGGAGTCGAGCAGGACGCCGGCGTCCTTCGAGAAGAAGAAGTCGACGTGAATGGCTCGGGGCTCGCCGATCTCGCCGGCATTGACGAGCTGGCGCGCCTCTTCGATGGCGGGCTGGGTGTTCCGGTTCCAGAGCAGGAACCGCACACCGGCGCGTTCCACGGCTTCGACGATGGTGTCGGCGTCCGCAACCGTGGGCGTCATGGGCTTGTCCTGGACCACGTGGAGGCCAGCCTCGGCGGCGCGGACGCTGAGCCGGGCATGGCGGGCGGCCTCGGAGGAAACCACCGCGACGTGCGGCCGATGCCGGGCGATGGCGGCGTCGATGCCGGGCTGGTAGGGAACGCCCAGGTCGGCGGCCAGTTGTTCGTTGCACTCATGCACCCAGCCGGCGGCCGACGGCTCGTCGGACACGCCAACTACCTGGAAGCGCGGGTGGTCCTTGAAGGCCAGCGGCACGTAGTCGTGCTTGGCGGCGCTGAGCGCCAGGACGCGATAGCGCTCAGGCGAGGACATAGCCAGTCTCCGTGAGCTGGGCGGTCTGTCCGGATGCACTGGATGCGGCCGCGGCCTCCGCGATCTGCAAGGCCGCCACGGCGTCGGCGCCGGATACGGACGGCTCTCGCCCTTGGGTAATGGCTCGGGCGAACTCGTCGAGCTGCGCGCGGACGCCGGACGCGCGCTGGTCGGTCACGACCGCCTGCGGTCGTTCGCCGCGAAAGACCAGTTGGACGTTGTGGTGGTCGTCGGCATAGGCCGCGCCCAGCGACCCGATCAGCGCCAGGGAGTAATAGCCGCTACCCAGCGGCAGCCCGGTGGCGACACCGCAAAGGGCCATGGCGCCGGATTCGTACCCGAGGTGGATCTGGAGCAGGTCGGGCTGGGCCTGCGCCTGGACGTGCGTTGGTCGTTCGCCAATCAGCCAGAGCGCCTGGTCGATCTCATGCACAGCTTCATGAATACAGAGGCCGCCGCTGCGTGCCGGGTCGTGCTTCCAGCCACCCGGAGGGCCGGGAAAGCGACGCAGCCAGCGGTGGCTGCGCAACATGCCGGGCTTACCGAGTTCACCTGCTGCCAGCGCGCGGTGGACCTGCACATTGGCCGGCATGAAACGCAGCGTATGCGCCACCATCAGCCGCACGTCACCCCGGCCGGCCTGGCGCCGGACCTCGTCGGCCGCATCCGCGGACAAGGCCAGCGGTTTTTCGACCAGGACGTGGCGGCCCGCCGCGATGGCCGCCAGGGCGATGTCGGCGTGGGAGTCGTTGGGCGTGTTGACGATCACGGCCTGGACATCGTCGGCGTCCGAATCGAGAAGCGATTCCAGGTCGCCAACGTGGGATTTGGCGTCAGCCGCGCGCGCCAGGTCGCTGGCGGCCCTGGGATCGACGTCCGCGGCGACTTTCAGTTCGCAGAGATCGGAGGCGGCGGCGGCCGCGGCCAGGGCCGCAGCATTGCGCCCGCACCCAACCAATGCCAGCCCGATCACCAACTTGCCCTCACTCAAACACCTGGCGGGGATTCTAGCGCCGACCCGCGGAGTGGTCGCCGGCGCGTCACGAGGGCCGAGGGCGGGCGTTCTATTAGCGCGGCCGGAGTCTCGCAGTCGATCAAGGGCCCGGCGCTAGACTCCGCAGATTGAGGATCGATGCCCCACCGATCACCCATCCAATGCACCCGGTTTCCCGTCGTCGCGTCCTGAAGGCTGGTCTGACAGGCGCGATCCTGCTGGCCGCCTGGCCGGCGGCCGTTGGCGCCGAGGTTGCCGTGGAGTTCCTGCCGAACCTGGAGCAGGGCGCCGGAAGCGCGCCGTGGGGCGTGGCGATCGGTCCGGATGGACTGATCTATGTGACCGATTCGCGGTTGCATCAGCTGGCGGCTCAGTCGCCGGATGGCGGAATCGTGCGCGTCCTGGCCGAGGCAGGTTCGGGGCCGGGCCAAGTGCGGCGCCCGCAGGGCGTGGTCGTGTCGCCTGACGGCGAGGTCTACGTGGTCGATGGCGGTAACCGGCGTGTGCAGGTCTTCGACCTGGAGGGCGAACTGCTGAGGCGATGGGGCCGCCGCGGGTCCGACCCCGGTGAGTTCAACGCGCCGCGTGGCATCGCCCTGGACGCGTTTGGGGACGTGTACGTAGCGGACGGGTTCAACGACCGCATTCAGAAGTTCGATCGAGATGGCGAATTCCTGCTGGCCTGGGGTTCGCGCGGCCGTGAGCCGGGGGAGTTCAGCACGCCCACCGGTATTGCCGTTGGGGTGTCGCAGACGATCTACGTGACCGACACATTTCGCGACCGCGTACAGGCATTTGAACTCGACGGGTCGTTCGTTGAGATGGTTGTGGAATCGCCCGAGGTTCGGAATCCGATCGGGCTGGCCGTGGATACCGCCGACCGCCTGTATATATCCACCGACGTCAATCACGGCCTGGTCGTCATCGAACGCGACGGATCGACCGCGGGAACAATCGGCTCGGAAGGTGACGAGGACGGCCAGTTTCAGTTCCCGCGTAGCGTTGCCGTGGACGAGACCGGCCGCGCCTACGTGGCCGACTCGCTGAACCATCGGGTGCAGACTTTTCGCACGGGACTTGAGCAGTTCACGCCACCAGTAGAAGCCGCCGACCTGGCGATAGGCGTGGCATCGCGCACGCCGCTGACCTCAGCCACCGAACACAATCTGACCAACTGGCTGGTGCGTCTGAACACTCAGTTGCGGGTCGTGCCGTTCGCCGCGTACTTCACGGCCACGGGCGGGATCGACCGCTGGGGCTGGCCGATCTCGGAGCCATTGCTGGAGAGTTCCGGAACGATCACGCAGTACTTCCAGCGCGGGGTGATGGACTGGACGGCCAACGCGGACGGGCGACGGATGATGCTGCCGCGACCGGTCTGGGACTTCCTGGGCGGCGGACGCGGCGGCGCACCCGACCTAGGGACGGAGCCCGACGCGCTTTCCGATCAGCCGGGTGTCCTGGTGGGAACCTGGGGGCACCGCGTGTCCGACTTCGCAGTCGACGGCACGGAGGTCGGCTTTCTCGAGTTCTTCAACACGTATGGCGGCGAGGCGCAGTTCGGCGCGCCACGCACCGAAGCCCGTCCGGACACAGGCGCGGCCGGCACCTTGTATACGGACGATGCGCCGTCGGGTGTCATTCGCCAGTACTTTCAGAACGCGGTGTTCGAATATGCGCCGGATCGGCCCCAGCCGGTGCGGCTGCGGCTGATTGGTCAGTCGTTACGGGACCGGCTCTACCCGGCCTGGAGCGGGCATCCGACGTTCGCCGACCAGGCCGCGGTGGAGCCGGGGCAGTCAGTCAACATCCCCGACCTGAGCGCTTAGGGGAAGTAGTCCTCGCAGTTGTCGCGGACGAAGGTCGGGTTGCCCTGGTCGTCGAGGTGGGCCCGGGTGGATTCGATCAGGCTGTCCTGCACAAAGTCGCGGATCGCGTGCAAGTCCGGTCGCAGCAGGTTGGCGCCGTCCAAGCCTTGCTCCCAGACCATCAGCTCCTGGCCGCGGGCGTGGACGGCCCAGGAGTTGATTCGTTCCTGCGGGATGGCCAACAGCAGGTTGCCCAGCGCGGGCACGCTGGCAATAGGGAAGTCGGTCTTGAACGCGCCGCTGAGGCTGGCCAGCAAGCTGGGCGCATTGACGATCAGCGCCGGTGAGAGCGACTGCTCGCGCAGCCCCCGCACCACCTGCTGCTGCCGGCAGATGCGGGCAAAATCCCCGCCGCTGTCGTACTTGCGCGAGCGGCCGTAGGCCACCGCTTCGCGACCGTTGAGCGTGTTCCAGCCTTCGTCCAGGATCAGACGGATTTCTTCGTCGGTCTCCAGGTAAATGAAGCGTTCGTCAAACTCGCGATTGGACCAGACCCGAACCCCGCCAAGCTGATTGATGATGGCCTCGACGCCATGAAAGTTCACGAGCATCCAATGGTCGATGCGCAGGCCGGTGACGTAGCGCAAGGTCTGCTTGAGCGCCTCGATGCCCTGGCGCTTGTACACCTCGTTGATACGCGAGGCGTGTCCGTCGCAGGCGCCCAGGCAGAGGTCACGCGGCAGCGACAACACGAAGATGGTGCCGGAGGCCTGGTCGATGCTGACGATCATGATGACGTCGGTGTTGCCGACGAAGCTCTCCGCCTGGTCCACGCCGAGCACGAGGAGGTTGAGTCGCTCGGCGGGTTCCGGTGCAGGCGCCACGGCATAGGCCGGCGGGGCTGTTGGTCTGGGCGTGGGTGGCGGCGATGCCGTCAGAGTGTCGGCTGCCGGCGTCGCGGGCACCACGGCTGCACCGGCTCCGCCAGTCTCGGGTGTCGGCTGGTTGGCCACTTGCCGCGCGACAATGCCGCTGGGCGGCGCGGATGGCACAAACGTCACGGTCGGCGGGGGCGCGTCCGACGCCGGCGCGGGGCCGCAGGCCAGCAGCACAACCGCGCCGATCAGCGCGACGCACCCGTCGCGTACGCTGCGTCTCAGTGCATTTCGTAGAGCTTCGATAGGACGACCGAACTTCGGATTGATGTCTGCAAGTATCGCGACCCGCGCGACCCCGTCGCGTCACGCATCGGTTTAGAGGGGCGAGGCGTGACGCGATACGCGGCTGAGGAGCCGGCGGTTGACGTCGATCCGGCGTTCCGCAGGACCTTTCAGGACCGGGTCGTGCGCTGGTACCGCCGCGCCGGCCGCGACCTGCCGTGGCGCTCGCTGACCTCGCCCTACCAGGTCGCGGTATCCGAAATCCTGCTGCAGCAGACCCAGGCGGCACGAGTCGCACCGGTCTTTGAGGAATTTGTGGCGCGCTGGCCGAGGGTTCAGGACCTGCACGCAGCCTCGCTGGAGGACGTCAAAGCGCTTACCGATCCCCTCGGTTATCACATTCGTGGGTTCTGGCTGAAGGAATTGGCGCGGATCGTCGTTGAACGGCACGGCGGCGAACTGCCGGACTCGCTCACAGCCCTGCGAGAAATGCCGGGTCTTGGGCCCTACGCAGCGTCCGCCGTGTACGTCTTTGGTTTCCGACGCCGCGCGGCCTTGCTGGATACCAACATTGCGCGGGTGCTCACGCGCGCCGTGGGTCTGCCGGCAGATGGTTCCGTCTACCGGGACAATCGGCGGCTGCGCGACCTGGCCGAGCAGCTGGTTCCGGCTCGGCGTCACTACGACTATCACCAGGGCCTGATGGACCTGGGTGCGACGGTCTGTCTGTCCCGCTCGCCGCGCTGCGAGCGCTGTCCGCTGCGGCGCGTGTGCCGGGCCGTGGCCGGCGGACCGCCGGCTGCGTTCTGGAACGAGCAGGGTGTGGTGATGGCCGCGGAGCGAACTGTCGGCTACCGGGTGGGCTCCCGAGCGGCCGTCAATCCGACGCCGGGGGCTGCCACTCGCCGGACCCCTGGCTAGAACCGCGCGCGCCGGTTCGATCCGCTAGTAGCCGGCGGATCGCGGCGGTCACCATGTCTATTGGGGGCGGTCCGCCGAGTCCCCGCGCCTGACCGCCGGTATAAACGGAGACGCCTCGCGGGGTGTCCGAGCCATATATCCAGGGCTCGGTGGCGGTGAAAATAGCGACGCTGGGCGTGCCGACGCCGACCGCCAGTTGGGCGCTCGCCGAATCGTTGCCCACAAACAGATCGCTGCCGGCAATCAGCGCGCCCAACTGCCCGAATGTGGTGCGGCCCACCAGGTCGAGAGCCGGCTGAGTCATGGCGCGCAGCATGGCCGCGATCGATGGGCTATCCGAAGCGGTTCCAACCAGGCAGACCCGGGCGCCACGGCGCTGAATCAGCCAGTCGGCCACTGCGGCAAATTGCTCGGCGGGCCAGCGTTTGGTCACATCCACGGCGCCCGGGTTGACGCCGCCGCCAGGCGCGATCACCACGCGCAGGGCCGCGGAGCCGAGTTCGAACTCCTCGGCCAACCGTCGCGCGACGGCCACATCCTCCTGCGTAGGCCGGAATACACATGCATCGGCGGTCGGGTCGAGGCCGGCGACGCGAGCGAGCCGGCGGTAGGTCTGGACCTCGCTATCTTCCATACCCACCGGCAGTCGCGTGGTGTGGGCAAAGCCGCGCAGCCGGCTATCCAGCCCGATGCGGTAGGGAATGCGGGCGAAGTACGGCAGCAGCGCCATGGCCGGCGACCTGTCAAGCACGAACGCTGCATCGAACCGCCGTTCACGGATGCGGCGAACGAACGTCAGGTATTGCCGGGCGTCATATCGACGCGGCGTCCCCAGCATGCCCATCGACATGATCTCGTCGATGTGGGGATTGTTTGCCAGGGCCGGCGCGGCATAGTCGCCCACGGCGAAGGTGATGTCGGCCCCCGGCAGCCCGTGTCGCAGGGCCGCCGTAAACCCCGTGGCGCGAAGCACGTCCCCCAGCGCCAGTGGCTTGATGACGAGCGCCGACAGCCGTGGATTGGGGGGCAGCGGCCGTCCTTCAGGCGGCTTGGGCCGGACAGCCAGCCGGGCCAGCCAGCACAGCGCCGTGATGCCGGCGGCGCGCGGTCCGGTGCGTCGGCGCCAGTCGCCGCGGAAGGGGCCATGCGGACGGAGTCGGAAGCCGCTCATCGAGCCGCCCGGGGCACGCTTACCAACAACGGCCTCCCACCTTGATTCCCGATTTCTCCAGTGGAACGAGCCTACAATTGACGCACTCCGGCAGGGTGGTCTCCGCGACGAATGCCTGTTTACGAATATCGCTGCGCAGCCTGCGGCCGCCGCTCGTCACGCCTCTTCAAGACCCTGGCCGCCGTGGTGCATCCCGACTGCCCACACTGCGGTCAGTCGACCCTGGAGCGTCAATTCTCCCGGCCCACCCTGCTGCGCGGCGGCGGAGCTGAAACCGGGGAGCTTGGCGGCGACGACTTTGGCATGGACGACGCCGCGATGGCCGAACTGATGCCGGGGTTGGAATCGGGCGATCCCCGCAGCCTGGCCCGCATGACCCGCCGTATGTCCGAGGAAATGGGCGAGGACATTCCGCACGAGTACGAGGGCGTTCTGAACCGTATGGAAGCCGGCGAAATGCCCTCCGACGAGGAGTTCGACTCCATCGAGCCCGACGACGGCGACGTCGTGGACAGCGACGACTATTAGCACCCGGCTCGTCGCGCTGGATGTGGACGGAACGCTGGCTCGGGCTGGCTCGCCCATCGATCCAACCATTCTGGCCGCGTTGCGTGACGTTGCGGACCGCGGCATCCAGGTCGTCATCGCCACGGGCCGCGGTTGGCTGACCATGCGCGAGACCGCGCGACTGCTGCCGAAGAGCGCCTACCTGGTGCTCAACAAC
>VXPS01000240.1 GCA_009839425.1 Chloroflexota bacterium | reverse complement strand
CTCCCGGGGGGAGAGGGTGGAGCGGGGGCCGGCATTGGCGCGGGTTACCAGGCGAGCTGGTCGGCGAAGTAGGCGCGCAGGCCGTCGGCGGGGACGCGTTCCTGCCGCATGGAGTCACGTTCGCGCACGGTGACGGTCTGGTCGTCGAGCGAGTCGAAGTCGATGGTCACCGCGAAGGGCGTACCGGCCTCGTCCTGGCGGGCGTAGCGGCGGCCGATGGAGCCGCTGGCGTCGTAGAAGATCGGCCAATTGGCGCGCAGGTCGTCGGCGATGCGGGTGGCCAATTCCACCAGCGGCGGGCGGTTTCGGGCGAGCGGGAACACGGCGACCTTGAACGGGGCAAGCCTCGGGTCGAGGTTCAGGAACGTCCGCGGTTTTCCGGCGACTTCCTGCACGGTGTAGGCGTCGGACAGGAAGGCCAGGGCCGCGCGGTCGACGCCGGCCGCCGGTTCGATGACGAAGGGCGTGACGTGCTGTTTGGCCGCGTCGTCGAAGTATGAAAGGTCGGTGCCGCTGGCCTCGGCGTGGCGCTTGAGGTCGAAATCGGTGCGGTTGGCGATGCCTTCCAGTTCGCCCCAGCCGAATGGAAATTCGTATTCGATGTCGGTGGTGGCTTTGGCGTAATGGGCCAGTTCCTCGGGGCTGTGGGGTCGCAGGCGCAGGCGTCGCGGTTCCACTCCGAGGTCCTGCCACCAGGCGAAGCGGGCGTCGACCCAGTCCTCGTGAGATTCGTCGTCCTGGCCGGGCTCTACGAAGTACTGCAGCTCCATCTGCTCGAATTCGCGGCTGCGGAAGATGAAATTGCCGGTGGTGATTTCGTTGCGAAAGGCCTTGCCGATTTGGGCGATGCCGAAGGGCATTTGCACGCGCGCGGTGTCGCGCACGTTCTTGAAGTTGACGTAGGTGGACTGGGCGGTCTCGGGCCGCAGGTAGGCGACGGAGGCGTCGTCCTCCACGGGGCCAACAAAGGTGCGGAACATGGTGTTGAACATGCGGGGATCGGTGAGCTGGCCACCGTCGTACGGGCATTTGCCGTCGGGCACGTCGTCCAGACGGAATCGACGGCGGCAGATCGGGCACTCCACCAGCGGGTCGGCGAAGTGTTCGATGTGTCCCGAGACCTCCCAGATGCGCGGATGCATGAGGATGGAGGCATTGAGGCCGACGACCTCCGGGCGCACATGCACAACGCGGCGCCACCAGGCGTCCTTGATGTTGCGGATCAGCTCGGCGCCAAGCGGTCCGTAGTCCCAGGTGCTGGCGAAGCCGCCGTAGATCTCGGAACTGGGAAAGACGAAACCGCGGCGCTTGGCCAGGGAGGTCAGGGTTTCAAGGTCGGGAGCAGGCATGGGTGTCCTCGTGTGTATCCAGGGTCATGGGGATGGCGCGCGGTGTGACGCCACGTGGTTGGTGTTACGCGCCGGGCGCTGGCCGGGGCGCGGAACCCGCGCCCGCCCGTTCCAGGATATGGGCGGATGAGATGTCGCGTTCGACGACGGCGGCCGCGTAGGCGCGCAGGGCGGTGCGCAACTCGGCGCGGGTGCGCGGGTCGGCACGGAGGCGGGAAGCGCCGGCGAGACCTTCGTGGGCAATGAACCGCAGAGACTTCAACGTGTCGACGCTCAGCGCATGGCTGGCGTTGTCCTGCGAACACGTCGAGCAGATCACGCCGCCGGTTCGTGGCGCGAAAGCGTGGGCTCCGGGTTCAATCGTTCGGCTGCAGACGGTGCACTGCCACAGTTCCGGCGCGTAGCCGTGAACGTCCAACAAGGTAAGGGCCAGGGCGGAGAGCAGCGGTTCCGGGTCGGTGGCGCGTTGGTTGAGGGCGCCAAGAAAGGCGACCAGGGCGGCATAGGCATCGGGCGCGGCCTCGCCGTCCTCGCTGAGGCCGTCCAACAGCTCCACGGCCCAGCCGGCGGCCGCGAAGGCTGCCAGGTCTTCGCGGAAGCGGGGATACGTCTCCAGGCTCTGCGCCTGGGAAAGTACGTCCAGATTGGCTCCCACCACGCCCATCAGGCGCACACGACTGAAGAGTTCGATGTGGGGGGCGAGCTGGCTGGTGGGTCGCCGCGAACCTCGTGCTACCAAACGGCGGCGGCCGAACTCACGCGTGAAGAGCGTGACGATCCGGTCGGCGTCGCCCAGGTCTCGGCGACTGAGCACGACGCCTTCGGCCTTGTAGGTGCTGGAGCGCTGAAGAACCACCACGGGCAAGCCTAGCGCGGGCCGGTGGCGGCGGATGTCCCTCCGGCCGTCGGGCGGCGAATCACGTCCACAGTCTCCACGCGGGGTCCGCGGGTCCGCCGGACGCGCAGGATCCAATCATCGTGTTCCACCGAGTCGCCGGGCTGGGGCACTGCGTCGAGCCGATGCATGACGAACCCGGCTACGGTGGTGAAGTCTCCGGCCGGCAGCCGGCAGCCGGTGGCTTCGACCAGGCGGTCGGTGCGCAGCGTCCCGGAAACGACAAAGCGGTCTTGCCCGAACTGTTGCACGTCCTCCAAGGGAGCGTCGTGCTCGTCGCGGATTTCGCCAACGACTTCCTCGACGAGGTCTTCCAGCGTGACGATGCCAGCCGGCGAGCCGTGCTCATCAACGACCAGTGACATGTGCGCGCGCTCGCGACGCATGGCCACCAGCAACTCGCCAACCAGGGCGGTGGCCGGCGTCACGTGCAGCGGGCGAACGGCCGCATCCGGCAGCGGCTGGTCCATGGCGGCGGGGTCGATGGCCAGCAGGTCCTTGACGTGAACGAACCCGGCGATGACGTCCGGTGTTTCGCGATACACCGGGAAGCGCGAATGTCCGGTAGCCACCGCCTGGCGCTCGATCTCGCGTACGGACATGCCGGCGGGCAACGCATGGACGGCCGAGCGCGGAGCCATCACCTCTTCCACGGGACGGGAGGCGAAGCGAAGCGCGCGGTCGGCCAGTTGTTGCTGGGGGGCGCTGATGGCGCCGAGCCGTCGCAGTTCGCCCAGCATCGAGCCGATCTGCGCGGGCGTGTAGGCGGGCGCCAGCTCATCGCGAGGGACCACACCAAAGGCGCGGATAGTCAGATTGGCAAGTTCATTGAGAACCCAGAGGAGGCCACGCACGGCGTTGGCGTAGAACCGATAGGGCAGGGCGAGCCATAGCAGCGTGCGCACGGGTTCGGCGATAGCGATGTTCTTGGGGGCCATCTCGCCCAGGACCATGTGGAGCACCACGACGATGGTCAGGGCGATGACGCTGGCCAGCGCGTGCAACGGGGCGCCGGTCAGGCCGATTCGATCGGCGAGGGCCGCTTCCAGTACGTCGGCGATGGCCGGCTCGGCCACAAAGCCCAATCCCAGCGAGGCCATGGTGATGCCCAATTGCGCGCCGGTGAGCATGAACGAGAGTTCGCGCATGGAGGCTACGGCCAGGCGGGCGGAGCGGCGGCCGTCGGCGGCTCGTCGTTCAAGTTCGCCCCTGCGGCTGGCGGCGGCGGCCGTTATGGCCACTTCGGCGCCGACAAAGAAACCATTCACAACGAGCAGCAGCAGGGCTACCAGCAGCAGGACGGTGGTCATGCGACGCTCCGTCGTGTTTGGCCAGGGCGTTCCATGCGAATTCGGTCGATGCGACGGCCATCCATTGCGGTGACGCGGAAGGTCCAGCCGCGAAAGGAGACGGCGTCACCGGCTCCCGGGATGCGCTGCAGAAGCGTCACAACAAGCCCGGCCAGGGTTTCAAACCGACCCTCGGGCATCTCGAAACCCGTGGCCTCGCTGAGTTCGTCGCGTCGAATCCGAGCTGCCACGTCATAGGCGCCGCCGTCCAGCGGCGTGACTAACGCTGGTTCGGGCTTGTCGTATTCGTCCTCGATGCTGCCGAGCAACTCCTCGACGATGTCTTCCAGCGTGACGATGCCGGCGGCCTGTCCGAACTCGTCATGGACGATGACCATGGCGTGCTGGGCCGCCTGCATTTCGAGGAGCAGCGAGCGCAGGTCCCGGGCCGTGGGCACGACCAGCGCATGCTGCGCCTTGGTCGACACAGGCGTCGCGGCGCGGGCCGGCGCGGGAAGGGCCAGGACGTCCTTGACGTGGGCAATGCCGACGAACTCGCGGCCATCGGCCTCCCGGATCGGAAAGCGCGAATAGCCGGAATCCAACGACTTGCGAGCCAGGTCTGCCAGGTTGGCGGAGG
The DNA here is from genome assembly GCA_009839425.1 of Chloroflexota bacterium. GTDB lineage: Bacteria > Chloroflexota > UBA11872 > UBA11872 > UBA11872 > UBA11872. Next base: position 6,976 of record VXPS01000240.1, on the reverse strand, counting down.
ACGAGATGGTGATGACCTGCGACCTGGGAACCATCACATCGCCGGCGGTGGTTCGACCAAGGCCCAGTGCACGATCGAGAACCTCGTACTCAACACCTTCGATCGTGTTTTCGTGTGCCGCCCAGCGCAGCGCCTCATGCATCTCTTCCAGGGATTGGAATCCCTCAAGCTCTTCACGCGGAACAAGCCCAACCGCACGCATTGATGCGTTGGCCATGGCGTTGAGCAAACGAATGACGGGCGAAAAGACCGTGTTGACGAACATGGCGGGCGGAACGAAGAGCCGGGCGGTGGCCATGGGCCGGGCGATGGCCAGGTTCTTGGGGCCCAGCTCGCCAAGGACCATCTGAATGACCGTGGCCAAAACGAGGGCCAGCGCGGCGGTGAGGGCGACGAGCGTGCCGTTCTCGATCCCGGGGATCCAGGCCAGGGCGGGCCGCAGCAGGGGACCGATGGCGTTGTCCACCACAAAGCCCAGGACGAGCGAACTGACGGTGATGCCGAGTTGCGCGCCGGACAGCTGAAACGACAACGTTTCGAGGCCGCGCCGGACGGTGCGGTCCCGCCGCGCGCCGCGGGCGGCGGCGGTCTCGACCTCGTAACGGTCGACCGCCACCAGTGCAAACTGCGCGCCCGCGAACAGGCCGTTGATGGCAATCAGGCCGAGAAAGATCAGAAGGCCGACGAAAATGTCGATGGCTCGGCTCCCGGCCTATCTCGCGGCGGTCAAAACGCGGGAGTCAGCGTCCGACCCGTCAGGCGGCATTGCCGTCTTCGCCGAGCCGGGTGACTTCCAACCGGGTGATGCGGGTTTCCTTGACCGCATGCACGCGCAGCACCGCGCCGGGGACGGTGACGGACTCGCCGACGGCCGGGACTCGGCCGAACGCGCTGAAGGCCAGGCCGCCCACGGTATCCACGCCGTCGGCGCTGAGCGCCAGGCCAAGTTCGTCATTGAGGTCCGCAATCGGTAGCCCGGCGTCCACAACCAGGCGGCCCGGGCCCAGCGCGACGATGGGTATGTCAGGGACGTCGTATTCGTCCTCGATCTCGCCGACGATTTCTTCCAGCAGGTCCTCGATCGTGACCAGCCCGGCCGTGTCGCCGTATTCGTTCACGACGATCGCCATGTGGAGATTTTCGGCCTGCATCTCGCGCAGCAGCCGGTCGACGTACTTGGAATCGGGGACGAACAGAGGCTCGCGCACCAGCGAGCGGAGGTCGGACGTCTGATTGGGTTCCAGCAGCTCGGCCAGGCCGTCACGGACGTGGATGATCCCGATCACGTTGTCGAGGTCGCCCTCGAATACCGGCAAGCGGGAGAGCCCGTCGGCGTGTGCCGTGCGGAGCGCGGTTCGCAGCGGCGTGTCGGCGCTGACGGCCACGATGTCGGGGCGAGGCGTCATGACCTGGCGCACGACCCGGTCGCCGAGCTCTATGACGTTGGTAATCATCTCGATATCGGTGGCGTCAATCGCGCCTTCACGGGCGCCCTCCACCGCCTCGATGACCGCGGCGTCCTGCGGGTCTGGTCCGCGCCAGGCTTCTTGCTCCCTGGGCGACAGCAGACGCTCGAACGGGAGGCTGGCGGGCAGAAACAGGAGGTACTGGCCGTAAATCAGCCACGAGAAGCGCCGGGCGATTCGAAGGGGACGTCGCTGGGCCAGAATGCGCGGGGTCACGCGTGCGCCGCCGGCGTGCAGCACGCTCAGGACGGCCAGCGACAGAACGACGCCGGCGGGCCGCGCCCCCATCAGGACGCCGAGTTGCTCGCCGATCGTGGTGGCCGCAAGCGCCGCTGAGGCAAAGATCAGCACGGCCGCGCCAATCCGAGCGCTGGCCCAAAACCGGAATCGGTTATCGAGCAGAATGCGGAGGCGGTGGGCGGCGCGGGGTTCGGTGCGGTCAAGGGAGTCCAGCGCGGTCTGGGAGAGCTCCAGCGCGGCGTTTTCGGCCAGCACCAGCAACGTGCTGACAACGGTCAGCACAAGAATGAGGGCAAGTCCTACCCAACTAACCGGATCCAAAAAGGATCCACTCCCCTGCCGCGCGGCACAGACGGGTGCTCACGCCCAGATGCTGGCCGCCCGGTAGCGGCACCGCATCGCGGTCATTCGAACATCGCGGTAATCGACTCATCATTGTGGACCCGCCGGACCGCTTCCGCGAAAAGCTGGGCGGTCTCCACGCGGGCGATTTTGCCTTCGTCGGCTCCGTTGTACAGCGGAATGCTGTCGGTGACGAACACCTTTTCCAGTCCCGAACGCGCCAGCATTGGCAGCGCGCCGTTGGCAAACACGCCGTGGATGACACAGGCGTAGACGGCGTTGGCGCCACGGTCCAGTAATGAACGCGCACCTTCGGCCAGCGTGCCTCCGGTAGATATCAGGTCGTCCACCAGGACGGCCGTGCGATCGGCGACGTCGCCGACCACGGGGAGAGTCTGAATCTCATCTGGGGCCATTCGGTCCTTGAAGACAACGGCCAGCGACGCGTCCTCCAACCGCTGGCTGAAGTCATGGGCTCGCGCAACGCCGCCGGCGTCCGGCGAGACCACGACGAGCTTGTCGGAAACGACGCGGTGCAGGGCATCGGCCAGCAGCGGCGAGGCCTGCAGGTGGTCGACGGGAATGTCGAAGAAGCCCTGCACCGCGGGTGCGTGCAAGTCCAGGGTCATGACCCGGTTGGCGCCTGCCGCTTCGAGCAGATTGGCCACCAACTTGGCCGTAATGGGCTCTCGGCCGGTGGATTTCTTCTCCTGGCGAGCATAGCCAAAGTAGGGAATGACCGCCGTGATTCGGCCGGCGGACGCGCGACGCAGGGCGTCGATCATGATGAGCAACTGCATCAGGTTTTCGTCAACCGGCGCGGAGGTGGATTGGATGACGAAGACGTCGGTGCCGCGTACGTTTTCGTTGATCTGAACGCGCGCTTCGCCATCGGGAAACTGCTTCAGGGTGACCGAGCCCAGCGGTTGGTCGAGGCGCATCGCGATCTGCTCGGCCAGAGCCCGATTGCTCGAGCCGGCAAAAACCTTGAGTTCGCCGTCCAGTGTGACTGCCTCGTACGGCCTGCTGAAACGGGGCGCCAAGCCCGCCAGCGCATTCGCCGGATCATGATATCTGGCTTGCGCCGGCTCGTTGCCGGCGACCGGTCAGGTGCGGCGACGAAATGCGGCGTCCGCGGCCGCGAGCCTCTCCAGGTCGTCGCAGCCGATAGTCTCGTCCAGATCGGTGATCCGATACCCGGCCACGCGCTCGTTGTCCTCAATGGCCAGGTCGACAAGTTGCGTCAAGTAGCGCTCGCCTGAAGTGGGGCTGGGTTGCACCCGCGGTAGGGCGCGGCGCAGCCAGCTGGCACGAAAGGCCGCCGGTCCTGCGTTGACGGTCGTCAGCGCCAGATCGGCAGGTGAGGCGTCGGCGGTTTCAACAATCCCCTCCACCAGGCCGGCCTCGGCCAGGCGGACCCGGCCAAAGGCGCCCGGGTCCGGTACGTCCGCCCAGGCAATGGCGGCCACGGCGTTGGCGCTCTGGAGGGCGTTGATGACGCCGCGCACGGTCGCCGGACGAACCAGTGGGGAGTCGCCGTAGAGCGCGACGACGGTGCCGATGTCGCAGGGGACGGCGGTCAGGCCAATCTCGACGGCAAACGCGGTGCCGCGGCCGGCAGGAGGCTGATTGACAGTGACCGCGCCGTCCGCCGCATTCCCAACGTCCATGCCCGGTCGAATGACCACAATCAGAGGTTCCAGGCCAGCGGCAACCCCGGCTTTCACCACGTGGGCCAGCATGGGGCGCCCGGCGACCTGGTGCATGACCTTGGGTATGTCGGACGCGAAGCGGGTTCCCTTGCCCGCCGCCATGACGATGCCGGCCGCGCCAATCACCTCGGATTCCGGGTCACCGGCGCTCATCGGCTGGGGAGGAAGGGTTCGAACCTTCGATCACGGATCCAAAACCCGTTGCCTTACCACTTGGCCACTCCCCACAGGGTAAGCGTAGGCAGGCGCTGGTGGCCGGTCAAAGCTGACGGCCGGCGGCGTGCGGCGGGTTCATGAAGCGAGTAGTCCGGGTCCACCAGCCGGGCGATTTCACCTGGGCTTCCGCCGTCCTGGCGGCTGCCCTGGTTGGGAAGAGCCCGAAGCAGGTTGGTCCGCTGCCGGCCAGGAGCGCGGGATTCGCTCCGGCCGACTCCAGGGCGCGAAGAACTTCGGCCACCTCAGGCACCAGGCGGATCGCGGCGGGCTGCAGGCCATTGGTCAGCAGTTGTGGTGTGAAGCGGCTGTGTCGAACGGCGTCCGCCTGCTGCAGCGTGGAGTGACCGCCCGACCACTCGGCGGGGCGCAACTCAGCGTAGGCGTCGCGGGCAGATATCTCAGCGTCGGGCCGGACAAGCAAGACCCAGTGCGGCGGCGCCGCTGGTAGGGGCCGCAGGTCGTCGCCGCGGGCCAGCCCCAGCGCGGTTCCCGGACGAAGAAAGAATGATACGTCCGCGCCAAGCGCCCTGGCGGTTTCGGCTACTGCTTCCGGATCGGCCGCCCATAACCGGCCGAGTCCCAACAGAACGGCGGCCGCATCGGTACTGCCGCCGGCGAGCCCGGCCGCGACGGGAATGCTCTTGTCAATCTTGATATGCACGCCGCTGGTCCTGCCGATGCGCTCCTGCAATTCGTACGCCGCTCGGAAGGCAAGATCGGAGGCGGCATCCAGACCGTCCACTGCGCTTTCACCCTGGATCGTCGACGCCGGAGTCAGGTGCACCGTGTCGCCGAAGTCGAGTGCCTGGAAGATGGTGACGATGTCGTGATACCCGTCGTCACGCCGTCCGCGGACTTCAAGACCCAGGTTGATCTTGGCCGGAGCGGCAATTGTGAGCCCAGCCACCGTTAGCGGACGGGCTTGTGGTCGCGCGCGAGTCCGACGGCGGCCATGACGGATTCCTCGACACGGCGCATCTGGCGCTGCTCAGCGTCGTCGCCGTGGCCAAAGCCGGCCAAATGCAGCAGGGCGTGCGTGAGCAGGTAGCCGAATTCGCGCTCGATCCCGTGTCCGAAGGCGACGGCCTGCGAGCGCACGCGCTCCAGCGAAATGGCCACGTCGCCGGGACAATCCGGGTTCCCACTGGGGAAGGCAAGAACGTCGGTGGCACCTGGCTTGCCGGCGAACGCGCCGTTGAGCCGGGTCATCTCGTCATCGTCGGTAGCGCGGAGCGCCACCACGCCGCTCATGCGGGTGCTGTCATGCACGGCTGCGGCAATGGGGTCTACCAGGCGGCCCAGGCGCCGAGGCAGGGGGAGGCCCTCGCCAACTTGTATCTGTAAGCAGGCCGCCCCGTCCGCGCGGGCGGGCGCGTCAGCCGCCGCCGAGGAGTTTGCCAACGAGGGCATTCACGGCGCGTCCGTCGACCGTTCCCTGTTCGCGCAGTCGTGCCATGAGGGGGCGCATGACCCTACCCATGTCGCGGCGGGTGGTAGCCCCGACTTCGTCGATGACTTCGCGCGCGATGGCTTCCATGGCGTCGCTATCAAGCTCATCGGGCTGGTAGGCGCTGATGACGGCGCGCTCGGCGCGTTCGACGTCCGCCTGCGCGGGACGGTCGCCCTTGACATAAAGTTGGATTGCTTCGTCTCGGCGGCGGATGTCACGCTGGATAACTCGCACCACCAGGGCGTCATCCGCGGAGGCGCCGGATTCCTTAGCCTCGTACTTGATCTGAGAGATCAGGGTTCGAAGCACACGCACACGATCGGCATCGCTTTCGCGCTGAGCCGTTCGCAAGTCCCCGGTGAGGCGATCGATCAGCGCCATGCGGGGTAGAAGTTGAGTCGGCTAGAGCGCGCGGGCCTCGGCTTCGGCCGCCTTCATGGCTGCCCGCCGGGCTTTGCGTCGCTTGGTGGCTTCTTTCTTCTTGCGCAGCACGCTGGGCTTGTCGTACGCCTTCCGGCGCCGAGTCTCCGTAATAATGCCCTCTTGCTGCACCTTCTTGTTGAAACGGCGCAGAGCCGCGTCAAAACTCTCGTTGGCGCCGATCGTGATATGAACCAATGAGACCCCCAATTCGGACGGGAAACAAGAAACCCGCCGTGCTGGCGGGTGCTGGCGGGTTGGTCAACCGGGCCGCGCGATTTCGGTCAGGCGCCTCCTGATGATGACCCGCCACCCCGCGAACTGCCTGGAGTATATGCGGCGCCGAAATACCGGGTCAACAGGGGCACGCTTCGCGGCAGGCGCCCTGCGTGGCTGATCTCAACTGGCTCGCGCTCGCCATCGGCGCGCCGCTGGCGCTGGTCTTCACCATGGGGGTGCGGACGCTGGCGGCCCGGCGAGGCTGGATGGACAGGCCCGGGGCGGCGCGAATCCGCGCCGTGCCGGTGCCCCGGCTTGGTGGGGTGGCCATGTACGCGGCGTTCGTGATTACGGTGCTGGTGGTTGCCTGGCCGCTGGATCGACAGACGCTGGGCCTGCTCCTGGGCGCGACGCTCCTGGTCGTCTTCATTGTGGTAGACGACCTGCGAGGGATGCGTGCGCGGGACAAATTCCTGGCCCAACTGGCCGCCGCGGCAGTGCCGGTGTTGTTCGGCGTTCGGATCGACGCGGTCAGCAATCCGTTCGAGGCGGGCGTCGTGCTGTTACACGTGGCCATCGTGATTCCGTTCACGCTGTTCTGGATCACGGGAATGATGAACGCCATCAACTTCGTGGACGGACTCGACGGGCTGGCGGGTGGTGTCGTAACCATTGCCGCGATCGTGCTGATCGCCCTGTCGCTGCGGTTGGGCCTGCCTGAAACGGCGACCCTGGCCCTGGTGCTGGTAGCCGTGGTCCTCGGGTTCCTGCCGTTCAACGCCTACCGCTCGAGCATCATCATGGGGGATGCTGGATCCCACTTCCTGGGCTTTGCGCTGGCCGTGATCGCCATCATGGGACCGGCCAAGCTGGCCACGGCGATCCTGGTGCAGGGCGTGCCGATTCTGGAC
>VXPS01000247.1 GCA_009839425.1 Chloroflexota bacterium | reverse complement strand
GCCTGTGTGGGGGTTTGGCGGGGGGCGGGCGTGGGGAAACCTGTGGGGGTTTGCTGGCGGTGTGCCCTCATAAACCCGCCAAAACGCAAAAGCCCGCGCCCGAGGCGCGGCTTTTCGCTAAGCGCAGGCGACTAGCCTTCCTTCTGGACTCCCAGATCGCCGTTGCGCATTTCAAACTTCACCTTGAACCCAGCCTGGACGGCGGCCGCCTGAATTCGACCGCGCAGCGTCGGCTGCCGCTTCTTTTCGTCATCGGTCAGGCTGACAACCGTCCACTCGCCGGCCTTGCTGCGTCCGGCCGCGCGAACGATTTCCCTGATTTCCGGGCTTACGCGCCGCATGCGCTGCGGGCGGCTTGCCCATTCGCTACCCGATACGACTTCCTTAAGCTTCATCAATCGTCCTCCTAACGACGATGCGAAGGCTCGTACACCGCGTAAGTTTGCTACATCACTATGTGAAGCGCAACCCGTACATTCTGACGACCTGACACAAACTCAGGACAGAAATGTTTCGGAACAATGACAGATCGACTCATCGCCTGTCGGTGGCTCGACGAGTTCCTCACGCACGCCAAACCACGCTCGACTTGCGCAGCTAGCACCATGGGCGCTCGGGAATTGAACGTGTCATCGGAAGCTGTCCCATATTCGTCGCTAACGTCGCGCATCGGCTGCAAGCGATGCGGTTGACCGGAGCATTCCAGCCTAGGTGTCAGCGGCGCTAATGACGGTGATCTCGTCTCTACAGAATCAGACGGAACGACGAACCGAGCGCGCCTACTGCATATGTAATGTGGACCATTCCGCTGAAGACTGCTGGACTTGGCGACCGCGATCAGACATCGACCTGGCAATTGCCCGAAGGTCAGACCGACGCATCAGTGCGCTCAGGACGGAAGTTATTCAACCGGGCCCTGTAGCAAGTGCACGGGCAGCCGGTTGCTGCGTTGGGTTGAGGAGGCACCTCCCAGTCCAGTATCTGCTCCCAAAGATTGATTGCAGATCACCCCAAGAATGGGAAGCACGGTATGTGAGACACTTCCCACGGATCCGACAGGTTCAGGGAAACATCCCACTCGGGATGTTCGGGCGGCCTAACCCGCACTCCGTGCGCGCCGCGGTGGATCTTCACCGCGCCCACCGGCCGCCCCTCAGTGAGATACGAACTTTCCAAGCGCACGCTGGATTTCGCGCTCGCGCTGCTTCTGCTGATCGCCGGCATTCCCGTCTGGTTGCTCATCGCAGTCCTGATCAAGCTGGACTCGCAGGGCCCGGTGATTTACAGCGCCTGGGTGCATGGCCGGGGCTGCCGACCGTTCCGGTACTACAAGTTTCGAACGATGCGGACGGGCGCTCCGACCACTGCGCACCAGGCATTCGTCGCCGCGTACATCAAGGGATCGCACCTTCAAGCCAAGCTCCGGAATGACTCGCGCGTAACCCGCGTTGGACGCGTGCTCCGCGCGTGGAGCCTGGATGAAGTGCCCCAGCTTGTGAACGTGCTGCTGGGGGACATGAGCCTGGTAGGGCCGCGCCCGCCGCTGACCTACGAGTTTGAGCATTACAGCGCTCGCGCAAAGCGCCGATTGACGGTACGACCGGGAATCACCGGCCTCCACCAGGTGAATTCACGGGGGCGAGCTTCGTTTCGCCGGCTGGTGGCAACGGACTTGCTGTACATCCGGCGTCGATCGCTCGCGCTCGACCTGGTCATCCTGGCACGCACGATTCCCGCAGTCCTCTCTCGCCGTGGCGCCGTCTAGTCCGGCGCGCGGCACGCCTGCGCCGGCCAGCCGCATGAGGACGCGCCGGTGGCTGGCTCGGGTGGCCTTGGCCGCGGCCCTTGTGCTCTTCGGTCTCGCCGCGTTCGATCTGGCCCGGCTCGTGCTGGAGGCCAGGGCCACGGTCGAATCGATCGGCGAAGTCCGCTGGAATGTCGGCAGGGCCGTCGCCGATGCCGCCGAATTGCGCGACGGCAGCGACACCCTGGAATCCGCCGCCGCACGACTGTCCGTGATTGAGCGCCGACTGGATCGCTACGGGCCTGTCCTGGCGGTCGCGTCCGTCATCCCGCCGCTCGGGCGACGGATCCAGGAGGCCCAGGCGCTGCTGGCGATTCACGCAGACCTCAGCTCGGCAGCCGCCGAATCATTGGACATGGCGGCAGGTCTCTGGGATCGGCTCACAGGCACGGGCGATTCGCCGGACGAGCCGCTTCGGGCACTGGTGGACACCCTGAAGACCGAGCGCGAAACGATTCGCGATCAACTCGCAGTCGTCGAGCGCGCCGGCCGGCGGCTGGACGCCATCGCCACAACTGTGGGCGGTCAATTGAGCGACCCGCGGACGGAAGCCCTTCGGGACTCGATCGAGACCCTGCACACCGCACTGCAGGCCGCCTTGTTGGCGCCGGACGCGCTCGGCTCGCCGACGCCCACGCGCTACCTGCTCCTGGCGCAAAAGAGTGACGAGCTGCGGCCAACTGGCGGCTTCATCGGCAATGTCGCGTTCGTAACGCTCGCGGAAGGCGAACCGCGCGACCTCACCTACCTGCGCAGCTACCTGGTCGAGGACCCGACCCGACCGCGCGTTCCGCCGCCGCCGCCCTTCCGCCGCTACCAGGGCATGCGCGACTGGAACTTGCGCGACGCCAACTGGCATCCCGACTTTCGGGTGTCGGCCGACGAGATCCAGCGATTCCTGGCACTGAACGGCGTTGAACCGGTGGACGGCGTGCTCGCGTTTGACCAGCAGGCGCTGGGCATCCTGCTGGCCGCTATCGGCCCGATTGAAGTCCCGGGCCACGACGTGCGGGTCAGCAGCGCCAACGCGTACACGGTGCTGGAGCACTTCGCCCATTCGACCGGCGAACGGCGTGCCTGGTTCAGCGCCCGGCCGTTCTACGCCGCGCTGACCGCGGCCCTGATGCAAGCGGCCACCGACCGCTTGCGAACCGATCCGCGGGCGGTCATCGGCGCCCTCCAGGCCATGGTGGCGGAGAAGCACTTGGTGGCGGCTTTCCAAGACACCGACCTCCAGCGCCTGGCGGATAGTGTTGACGCGGGTGGACGTCTGCCCGATACGCCCGACGACCTGCTTTACGTCATGGACGCCCAGGTAGATCACGGCGCGCCATTCCGATCAATCCAGCAGTCCGTCCGCTACCACCTGGATCCCAGGACTGGACACGCAGCGCTGACGATCAATTACGTCAACGGGAACTCACCGGCCGACCCGAACGGGCGCCTGGCGGACTACCTGCGGGTATATGTCCCGGCGGGGACCCGGCTTGCCTCGGTCTCGGGGCTGACCGACGCTCAGCCCGCGCGCCAGGTGAACGGGCTCACCGAGTTCGCGGGATTCCTGGATCTTCCGCCCGGCGGAGAGCGGCAGGTGCAGTTCCGGTACTGGCTGCCTCCTCTTCTGGCCGCGCGCTGGAGTGCGACCGGCTACGCGCTGCACGTACCCAAGCAGCCAGGAACCGACGGGCATCGGCTGACGGTGAAAACGCCGCGGGGCGTTGTCTTCGATGGACGGCTGACCACCGATCTTGTCATTCGGGAAACGGCTTCGTAGGGCATGCGGCCGATCAGCGGAAATCGGCTGGCCGCCATTGGCACGATTGCGCTGCTGGCGGCGTGTGCACCGATCCAATCCGAGCCGCATCTCAGCCCAACGGAGGCAATCGCTCCATCGACCGTGTTGACGAGGCCGACGACTGCGGCCCCTCATGACCCGCTGTCTGCGCCTTTAGCTCCAACGGTGGCACCTACTCCGACGTCGGGTCCTTCACCTTCATCAGCGGATCGACAGCTCGGTGACGCGGCACCTTCCGGCGACCTGCGCAGCGTCACGTCAGACGGCCCGGCTCAACCAACCCTGCGACTGCCGATGGCCTCAGATCTGGGACCGAACTACTTCGAATTCCTCGCCGTTGCGCGAAATGCCGGTCGCAGCCATACCCAGATCGACCAAGTCAGTGTTGCTGTGGTGGGGTTCGGCTTCAGTGAGCGCGCCAAGTTGCACGACGAACGGATTGAGCACGGCGGCCCGCTGGCCGCTATCGCCCGGTTGACCCGGCACCACAGCGTTGAGTCGGCAGCCCAATTCGCCGCGGTGCCCGGCGCGGCCGCCGGCCAGGAACTCCCGGCCAGCGGTGGAGCCGCCAGCCAGATGGGTATCACCGCAAGGCTGACGGGGTCGCCATCTTTCAGCCACCAACTCATCCCGGATTTCACCGCCACTCGCACGCTGCAAGCCGGGTGGTTTGCAGCCCTGGATGGAAGTCGCATCCACAGCGTTGTGGAGACATGGACCGCCCGGCGGGACCGGACGGTGCTCACCGTCATGCTGATATGGCGAAGCCGGATCAACGATGGCTGGGGCCAGGCCCTGGTCAGGCGGCTCGTTCAGACGCGGCCCGAGCAGGCGATGCCTCGTGCGCCGTAGCGCTACGAGCAGCGATCCAAGGCAGGCGACGCCTCGATCAAGTCTTAGCCGCGCATTAGCCGGGTGGATCGTCATCGCGGTATCGCTGGGTGTCGCCGCGATGCTCTTCACTTCCCGCCCGCAAAAAGCGATTGGCCAGACGGGACCCGCGCTGCCCCCACCATCCCCGACACCGACGTCGACGCCGATGCCGCCTCCCGCTGAGTTCACAGTCCTCGTAAGGCCGTACTCGGGCGGCGCGGAGACCGCCGACCGTCTGCGAGCCAGCGTTCGTCTTCTCGACGTCTCGACACGGGAGTCCAGCCCGAGCCACCAGCGACTGCCAGCGGACACCTCCTCGGCTGCCAATCGATTCATTGACGCGACGATGGGCGGGCAGCCGATGATCGGCCTGCAAGTCAGTGTGGGCGCCACCGGCCGGGGCACGCTGGCGGAGTCGCTGACACGCGCGCAACTGGCCAGGCTCTGCTTCCCAGCGTCGGCGAAGCCGCCAGGGGTAGGCCTGGAGTCGCTGGTGGTAGACCCCGGCCGCCTTGTCAAAGCGCACCTGGTTCACGGGGCGGTCTGCCTGGAGTTCGTGTTCAAGGAACCGGACACGTTCGTGGTGGGAACCGGAACGAAGCCCGTTGTTCCGGAACTCGCGTCGTTCTACGCGTCGACCGGGGGCGAGTCCACCTGGGGGCCCTGCCTCACCCACGGATTCTTCGCCGAAGTGGGACCGGCCGGCACGATTGTTGAAGCGTCGACCGGGTTCGGCGTGTACATCCAGGTCTGCGCCAATGGCGTCCTGGGATACCACCCCGAGCTTGCGGGTACGGGATACGAGATTCAGCCGGTGCTCGCGACGCATTGGATTCGCGGCGAGAACGGGCGATTCGCCGGGCCCGACCCTCCGGTGGCAAACACCGCCGAGGGCCGCTACTTCCCTCAGACCGGCCACAACCTGAGCGGCGCGTTCCTCACGAAATTCCTGGTTCTGGGCGGAGTTGACGTGCTGGGGTTTCCGATCACGGAACCGCTGGCCGCCGCGCCCGGCTTCACCGACCAGTACTTCCAGCACTTGAAACTGCGGCTGGACGACGCCACCGGCGACGTGACCATCCGTCCAATCGGCCGTGAATTCATGGCCATGCTGGTGGCCAACCGCCAGGCCGGCGCCGAATCCCCGCCAATGCCAACCGACGGGCGCTGATGCGAGGCGGCGAAGGTCGGAGTCGAGGCTGGCGGGATTCGGCGGCTCTGACGATCGCGGCTGCGCTGATGGCTGTGGCCACGACGGGCCCAGCTCGAGCAGGTGAGTCCGACGCCTTGTTCTTTAAGGAGACAGGCTTTGGCGTCTGGAACCCGGAGATCCGCGCCTACTTCGAAGCTCGCGGCGGCGTGGACACCTTTGGGTTTCCGATCAGCAACGTGTTCACGCTCTATGGGTTTGAGGTTCAGCTTTTCCATCGACAGGGCATCCAGATCGGACCCGGCGGCTCGCCGCGCGGGCTGGACATCCTGCAGTCGCCCTACCTGGACTATCGGGACTTCGGCGGTCTCACCATTCCGCACGTCGCCGATGACCTGGTCGCAGCGGCCCCAACGGTCGGTTCGCCGGGCTACGCCGAGGCCGTACGAGCGTTTATTCGAGCACACGTCCCGGATTCCTGGCAGGGTCGGGAGGTCGGCTTTCTGCGACAGTTTCTCGCCGCCGCCCCGCCGGAGCTCCCCTCGCACCTACCCGAATTGGCCGCGTTGGACATCTGGGGCTTCCCACGCAGCCGCCCAATGCCCGACCCGACGAACGCCAATCTCATCTACCAGCGGTTTCAACGCGGCGTTATGCACTACACGGTGACGACCGGGGCCACGGGCAGTTTGCCGCTTGGCGACTACCTCAAGTCGCTGATTACCGGAGAGCGGCTGAGCGCGGGCCTGGTTACGGCCGCGGCCGACAACCCGCTGTTGCGGCAGTACGCGCCGCACCTACCGCTGGGCGCGCGTCGTCCTGCGGAGCTTCCGGACACGGACCTGACCGACGCGTTCCTTCCGGCGACCGGCGTAGCGTTGCGGCTGCCCGCGGGTGACTCGCGCTACGGCGTTATCGCCCTGCGCACGCACGACTCCGGCAGCGTGCGTAACGTGCTGGCTCGAACCGGCGCCCGCAGCTATCTGGACTACACGCCGAGGCTGGAGGACGCGCCGCCGGGGACCGAGAAGATGGCCGTCGTTCGGCCGAGCAACGAACCGTCGGCCGCCGAGCTGCGAGCGCAGGCGGCGCGGCATCCCGGGGCGGCCTGGGCCATTGGCAACGAGCCGAACACGGGACTGCAGGACAACCTGAGTCCGCTGGCATACGCGGCGTTTTTTGACCGTGTGGTCACCGCGATTCGAGCCGGCGACCCGTCGGCACGGATCGTGGCGCCGAACACGCTGAACTTCGACTTTCGCTGCCGGGGCTGCGCGGGCGAGGACCTGAGGGGGCGCGAGTGGATCGATGGATTCCGCGCGGCATACCGGGAGCTCCGCGGCACGGAGCCTCCGATCGACATCTGGGGCATTCACGCCTACGAGATCGACTGGATCGATCCGCCCATGACAGACGTTTCCGTGATGCAGGCGCAGCTGGAGGGGCTGCGGGCCTACCTGGACTCGATTCCAGAGTACCGGGGCCGCCCCATCTGGCTGACCGAGTTTGCCATCATCTGGGGCTTCGACGACTGGCGGTTCTCCGAAGGCCGTGACGGAGAACTCCTGGTCGCCCCCGCAGGACGATTTCGCTCCGACCTGATCGAGGCCTTTCTGGCCGAGGCGCTGGACTGGCTGGAGACGCGTGGCCCGCAGTTAGGCGTCGAGCGATGGTTCGTCTTTGCCGACCACGGAGTGCCGGACCCGATTTTCACGGCCTTTGCCGGCATTTCGCTCCTGGAAGCGCCGGACGCCCGCTCGGACCTGACCCGCCTGGGCAGGGTGTTCCGACGACGGGCGCTTATCTAGCCGGACGATGCCGCGAATACCCGACCGCTTCGCGGGCGCCGCTATTGGCCTCAGCGTGGCCGCGGGCGTGCTGGTTGCTTACATGCTGACCCTGGCGCCGGAGGTGGTGTGGTCGGGCGCGGGGATCGACAGCGGCGACCTGGCCGCCGCCGTGGCCGTGGGCGGGGTGCCGCATCCCACCGGCTATCCAACCCTGATGCTGCTGGGATTGGCCGTTCGCGCAATCCCGTTGGGCGATCTGGCGCTTCGGCTGAATGTCCTGACCGCGCTCGCAGCAGCCGCATCGTTGATGCCACTCGGATTGCTGGCCGCGCGGCTGCGACCGGGTGCCGGCACTGTGCTGCCTGTTTCCGAGGCCATGGCCGTGGCCGCCGTGCTGGCCCTTTACGGCCTGGCGCCCCTGGTCTGGTCGAATGCGATCGTCACCGAGGTCTACGCGTTCGCCAGCCTGTTCCTGTGGACCTCGCTGTACGCGGCAGCGCGCGCCCTTGCCGCGGTGACAGCGGAAGGCAAAGCGCGCTGGGCGGCCGCTGCGGGAGTTCTGCTGGGATTGGGAACCGGTGCGCACATAACGGTGGCGCTGGGCGCACCGGCGCTGGCGGTAATCCTGCTATCAGACGGCTGGCGGCAGCGCACGGCATGGCGCCTGGCCGCGCCCGCGGCGGCGGGCGCGGCAGTGGGCTGCACGGTGTATATATACGTGCTGATCGCCGCGTTGCTGGACCCACCAATCAACTGGGGGGCGCCGACCACGCTGGAACGCTTCTGGTCCGTGGTTAGCGGCGAGGTTTACCGCTCGCGCCTGGGCGGAAGCGATGTCGGCGCGACGGCGGCCAAGGCCGCCTGGCTGCTTGGCGAACCGGTGCGCCAGCTGACGTGGGTCCTGCTGCCGCTGCTGGCGGTTGGGGGCGTGTCGCTGACGCGACGCCACCCGCGGATTCTGCTCGCGACGGGGTGGATAGCGATCAGCGCCCTGGGCGTCGGCACGCTCTATACCTCGCGTGACGACCAGGTGTTCACTCTCCCCATGCTGGCCGTGGCCACCCTGTGGTCAATGCTGGGCGTGCATGAGGTCGCCCGACTCGCGGCCGCCGGCAGGTCAGCGATCCGTCGGCTCGTCACCGCAACCCTCCCGACGCTCCTGATCGCTACGGCGGTCATTCGCGGCACGGAACTCGCGCCGGAAATCTCAATGCGCGACGCCACGCACGCGGGGGCATTTGCTCATGCGGTACTAGTGCAGGCCGAGTCGGGCAGCGTGCTCCTGACCGAGGACGACCGCGCGACCTTTCCCCTCTGGTATGCGCGCTACGCGTCCGGCGGACGGACCGACGTGACGATCCTCGATCTCCGCCTTTGGCAGTTCGCCTGGTATCGGCAGCTGCTTGGCCGGCACGCCGGGATTCCGACGGAGGTGTCGCCCGCCGCCTTGCTGGCCTCAGGGGAGTGGCCGGCAGACCGGCCGCTCTGGGCCGTGGACATCGAGGTGCGAGGCACCCGCTCAGCCGATGTCCTGGCAACCCTGCGGCCTCTGAGCCCGCCATGACCCGCCGGCTGCCGGCCGTTGCCAGCGCGGCATTGATGGTGCTGCTGGCGGTTGCGGCCCTCTGGCCATCGGCCCCGCCGCCCGCCAGGGCGCAAACGGCTCCGGACGTGCGAATACGCGAGACGGCGGCCACGTCGCCGGAACCTCCCGCGGGCGCCAGACCAGCCCAGACGCTCGTCACACTCCGACTCTCGAGCGCCGCGCTTGACGAGGACAGCCGCGCCCTGCCGGCGGGCGCGGACCTGACGTTGCTGGCGCAACCAACCTACGTGGCGCTGCCGGGCGCTGGGCCGAACCTGCTGCGTGTCTCGCCAGCGTTCACCGTCACGGCGCGCGACGCCAGCGGACGCGACATTGAGCTCTCGCCCGCGGCTCGACTGACGTTCATCCAGCCAGACGCCGCGGGTGCCAGCGTCTTTCGGCTTGAACGGAATGCGTGGCGTGCAGTTCCAGCCGTCAAGCTTGGCCACGCGCTGGTCGTGCAGCCGGCCAGAACGGGCACATATGCCTTATTCGCCGAGCTGCCGCCCGACTGGCCTCTGCACGACGACCTGCTGACGGCCGTGGCGATGAATGCGGCTCGGCTGGTGGTGGACGACCTGGTCCCGAACCCTTGAGATTTCGAGCCAGCGATTCCCGCGCGGGCTAAGGTAGCGGGGTATCTGGCGGTGACGCGCCGTGGGCAGGCGCGCGGAGGAGTGAGGTGATGCCAAATACAGTTGCCGTGATCGGCGCGCTGGATACGAAGGGCGACGAGTTCGCCTTCGTGCGCCGGGAGATCGAGCGGCGGGGTCACCGGGCGCTGGTGATCGATAGCGGCGTGATCAGCGAACCCGGGTTCGAGCCGGACATCTCCGCCGGCGAGGTCGCGGAGGCCGGTGGAACCGGGCTGGACGAGCTGCGGTCGCAGGGCGACCGGGGCACGGCCATTGGCGTGATGGCGGCCGGCGGCGCGGCGATCATGGGCCGGTTGCATGCCGAGGGGCGGATCGACGGAGTGCTGGGCATGGGCGGCAGCGCGGGGACGGCGGTGGGCACGGCGGCCATGCGGGCCCTTCCCGTCGGAGTGCCCAAGGTGATGGTGAGCACGGTGGCCTCGGGCGACACGAGCGGCTACGTGGACACCAAGGACGTGGTGATGGTGCCCTCGATCGTGGACGTGGCGGGGGTGAACCGGATCAGCGCACGCATCTACGCCAACGCGGTGGGCGCGGTGGTGGGGATGGTGGAGACGGCCGCGCCGGAGATTGAGGACAAGCCGCTGATCGCGGCCTCGATGTTCGGCAACACGACGCCGGCGGTGGAGCGCTGCCGCGAGCGGCTGGACGCGCTGGGTTACGAGGTGCTGGTGTTTCACGCCACGGGCACCGGCGGACGCACGATGGAAGACGTGGTGGCCGGCGGGTTCGCGAGCGGCGTGCTGGACGTGACGACCACCGAGTGGGCGGACGAACTGGTGGGCGGCGTGATGGGGGCGGGTCCGGGCCGGCTGGACGCCGCGGCGGCGCAGGGGGTGCCGCAGGTGATCGCGCCGGGCTGCCTGGACATGGTGAATTTCCAGGCGCCGGAGACGATTCCGGAGAAGTTTGAGGGCCGTCGCTTCCACTACTGGAATCCCAACGTGAGCCTGATGCGCACGGACCCGGAGGAGAATGCCGAGTTGGGCCGGATCCTGGCGGAGAAGGCCAATGGGTCGTCGGCGCCGACGGCGATCTTCCTGCCGCTGAAGGGCCTGTCGCTGCTGGGCGCGCCGGGCGAGGAGTTCCACTGGCCGGAGGCCGACCAGGCGTTGTTTGACGCCATCAAGCGGCATGTGCGCGACGACATTCCCGTGTATGAGCTGGACCACGCCGTCAACGACGAGGCCTTTGCCGACGCCGTGACGGACAAGTTGCTGGAGTACCTGGGCTGACGATGCGGCGACACGCCGTGCTGCTCGGCAGAGCCCTGTGCGTAATCGGGGGTGGGTGCGCGGAAGCCTCCTCGCCGGATTCGGCGGGGGACGGCCGAGGGTGCCGTTGCCCCAGGAGAGGTGAAAGAGCGGCGACCCGGTGGTGGGTGGTTTGTGGGCCGGTGTGGTGGGGTGGGTTTGGGATCGTGAATTGGGGGTCTCGCGCGCATTAAGAGTTTTTTCTAAAAAACTCTTGAGGTGATTTGGGGTGGGTTTTTGGTGGGTTTGGAGGTTGGTTGGGGAGGGGT
>VXPS01000203.1 GCA_009839425.1 Chloroflexota bacterium | reverse complement strand
GTCTACGAGACAGTTTCCCCGGGGGAGGGAAGCGGTCCAAAGGTCCTGAGGAGGTTATCCCGTGCGCAGTGACTTCATGTTGGCGCTGCAGCAGCTTGCCGACGAGAAGGGCATTCAGATCGAAGCAGTCGTTGATGCCCTGCGCACAGCCATTACTTCAGCCTTTGAGGACTACAACAGCGACTACGACGATATCGATATTGAGATTGACCCGGAAACGGGTGACTCGACTGTTTATGCCAATAAAACCGTCGTGGACGCTGTCACCGATGACATACACCAGATCTCGCTGGCCGAAGCCCGTAGCTACGACGAGACGATGGAGCTTGGCGAGATTTTTCAGATAGACATCACCCCGCCGAACTTCGGACGCATCGCGACGCAGAAAGCTCGCCAGGCGATGCAGCAGGCACTGCGAGACGCCGAGCGGCTGGAGATTTACACGCACTTCATTGAGCATCAGGGCCAGTTGCTGGTTGGACGCGTGACCCGGGTCGAGAATCGCGGCGTCTTTGTTGATCTTGGGCGGGGTGAAGCGATCATGCTTTCCGCCGATCAGGTGCCTGGCGAGTTCTATCGCTCGGGTCAGCGCATGCGGGTGCTGCTGCTTGACGTGGCCGAGGGCGGTCGTGGCGCCCAGTTGCGCGTTTCCCGCTCGCACGCGGATTTTGTCCGCCGGCTCTTTGAGCGTGAGGTGCCGGAAATTCAGAATGGGCTGGTTGAGATTGCGGCCATTGCGCGCGATGCCGGCGTTCGCACCAAGCTGGCGGTTCGCTCGCGGCAAGAGGGACTCGATCCCGTTGGTTCGGCGGTGGGCATGCGCGGGACGCGCATCCAAAACGTGCTGCGCGAGCTCGGACAGGAAAAGGTCGAGATCATCCTGTACGACGATGAGCCTCGTGTGTATGTGGCGAACGCGCTCAGTCCGGCCCGTGTCCGCAACGTCCACGTCGATCTCAGCGATCGCATGGCCGACGTGTTTGTGCCGACCGATATGGTGTCGCTAGCTATTGGCCGTGAAGGTCAGAACGCACGACTGGCGGCGAGGCTGACGGCGTTCAAGATCACGATTCGAGACTCGTCAGAGCCTGCTGAAGCCGTAGATGTCGCGGTACCGGAGAGCTCGGACGACAAGGAGTCGGGTCTCTCGGACACACCCGCTCCAACCGATGAACCCAGTCTTTCGTCGGACACCGCTTCGGCCCCAATGGCGGAGCGAGTCGGACGAGGCACCGTCGGATCCGAGAATTGACCATCGCCCGCGGCGAGCCTGTGCGCACATGTGTCGTCACGCGCGTGAAACGACCCAAACGCGAACTCATCCGCATTGTGCGTACGCCCGACGGCGGTGTGGGCTGTGATCCTTCCGGTCGGCTGGACGGTCGGGGCGCGTACCTCTCCATTGAGCCCGGCTGCGTGCAGAAGGCGCTCGCACGCGGCATCCTAAGCAATCACTTGGGAGTGTCTATTGATCGCATGCAGGCTGAGATCTTGATCGAACACGTTGAGTACGAGCGCCTTGTCCGGATAACCGGGAGCGCTCGCTAGCATGGCGCGCCGCCGCCGCACACGTCGACGTCCGCCGCCGCGGCCGCGCGCGAGGCGCCGCCCGCAGCAGCGACCTGGTCCGCCCACTGAGGAACGGCCCCCAGAGCCGGAGGAAACGCCGGCAGTCGAACTTCGCCAGGTCGCTATGCCGACATCCGCCGCGATTGCCGAAATTGCCGAACGCGCAGACGTACCGCCGACCGACATCATCATGGAGCTACTCAATCGAGGCGTGCTGGCCACCATCAACGCGGCCATCGATCGCGATACGGCGCGCGCGGTCATGCGCAATCTCGGTGTTGCGATCGTTGCCGAACCTGAAGATGACCGTGTCGTCTCCGCGGCTCCTCGGAAACCGGTGGACGTCGATGCCGCCGATCTTCCAGATGGTGAGCCGCGCCCGCCCGTAGTGACGGTGATGGGCCACGTCGATCACGGCAAGACCACACTGCTGGATGCGATCCGCAATACCAATGTGGTCGACAGCGAGTTCGGGGGGATCACCCAGCATATTGGGGCATACCAGGTTTCCGTTAATGGCCACGCCATTACCTTCATCGACACGCCGGGTCACGAGGCCTTTACGGCCATGCGTGCGCGCGGAGCGGGGGTCACCGACATTGCGGTGATTGTGGTTGCCGCCGATGACGGGATCATGCCCCAGACCGTGGAAGCCATTGGGCACGCCCGAGCGGCCAGCGTGCCGATCATCATCGCCGTAAACAAGATCGACCTGGAGACCGCGAATCCGAGTCGTGTGCTCCAGCAACTTACGGAGCATGAAATTGTTGTCGAGGACTTTGGCGGGGACGTCGTGGCGGTTCCGTTATCGGCCCTCCAGGGCGAGGGAATCAACGATTTGCTCGAATACATCAACCTCACGGCCGAATTGGAAGAATTGCGCGCGCCGGTGGACGGGCCGGCTCAGGGCACGATCATCGAAACGCGACTCGACCACAGTCAAGGGCCGGTGGCGACTGTGCTCGTGCAGCGCGGAATCCTGCGGGTTGGTGACACCCTCACCACCGGCGAGATCAATGGCCGCGTGCGAGCGCTGTTTGACGAGGGTGGCGGGCGTCTGAGAACGGCGAGGCCATCGACACCTGTCCAGGTCATGGGTCTGGACGCGATGCCGGACGTTGGCGATCCCATCAGCGTCATTCCACGTCAGCGCAAGCGGCGCCGACAGCAAGGCCGAACGCCAACTCGTGGAAGTGGCGATCAGGCCATGCGTCTGAGCCTGGAATCGCTCGCCGCGCAGATGACGGCGGGTCGCCTCCAGCAGATTAACCTGGTGGTGAAGGCGGATACCGCCGGATCCGTCGATGCCGTTGTCAAGTCGATTGACCAACTAGGCGACGACCGGGCTCGCGCGATGGTGGTCTTCGAGGGCGTCGGATCCGTCACCGAGTCCGATGTGAATCTCGCATCCGCCGCGAAAGGCTTGGTGCTTGCATTCAATACGCGTGTTGACGCGACGGCCGCAGCGGAAGCCGAACGTCAGAATGTCGACGTGCGGACCTATCGCACGATCTATGAACTGATCGACGACGTGGACGCGGCGCTCAAGGGCTCCATCAAGCCTGAGCAAGTCGAGGTGGTTGACGGTCGTCTGGAGATTCGCGGCGAATTTCGAACCGAGCGCACGCGCCAGATCGTGGGCGGCATGGTGCTTTCGGGACGCGTCTACACCGGAGCCCAAGTCCGAATCCTGCGCGGCAACGAGGAGATCGGCACCGGCCACATCCTCACCGTGCGCCGCTTCTCCGATGAGGTGGACGAGGTTCGCCAGGGCTTCGACTGCGGATTGGCCATCGAAACGACCACCAAAATTCAACTTGCCGACATCGTCGAGGCCAGCCACACCGAAGAACGGCTCCCGTAGCTCCGGAGGCCGCATCATCGCTACGCGCCGTGCGCAACGGATCGAAGCCCAGATTGCGCGAGAGATCAGTGGCCTCATTGAGCGCGAGCTCGAAGATCCGGCCATCGGTTTCGTCACCGTGCAACGTGTGTCGATCTCGCCCGATCTGGGGCAGGCGGTCGTGTTCGTGACGCCGCTGGGCGACGCACACAATGCCAAGGAGTCGTTGGCCGCTCTACAGCGCGCGTCAACGTTTGTACGCCGCGAACTGGCGGCCCGCATTCGCGTATATCGGATCCCGCGCATCCAGTTTCAACTCGACCCCGAGATGCTGACCGCCGAGGCCATCTCCCAGCGCCGGACCGAAGGCGAGGCTGCCAACCACGGGACTCAAGCCCTCACGGCTCGACCTTGCGATGGCCCGTGATGGTCAGACCCCGCCCAATGGCGGATTCATCAATATCTGCAAGCCAATCGGCGCCGGCTCCACACAGGTAGTGGGGCGTGTCCGCCGCGTAGTCCGCGTTCGACGGGTCGGGCACTGCGGCACCCTGGATCCACTGGCCTGGGGCGTGCTGCCGCTGGCGATAGGTCGGGCCACTCGGCTGAGCAGCTTCGTGCTGGATATGCCCAAGACGTATGAGGCCGCCATTCTTTTCGGTGTCGAGACGCCCTCCTCCGACCTGGAGACACATCCAACCGCCGAGCCTCGTCCGGCTCCTGGGCCAGGAGCTGTTGAGCAGGTGCTGCCTTCATTTACGGGCGCAATCGATCAGCGTCCGCCGGAGTACTCGGCCCTCCGGGTTCGTGGCGTGCGCGCCTATCGCTCGGCCCGCGCCGGCAGGCAGGTGGATCTGAAACCGCGTCGAGTCCACGTTCGCGCACTGCGGCTCGTGTCGGCTGGCCGCGTCGGCGTTCGGATGATTGACGGTCGCCTTCAATTCGGCAGCGGGGCGGGCTGGAGCGACGCTCTGCTGGCCGGTCTGCGTATCGAATGTTCGTCGGGCACGTACATTCGCGCGCTGGCCCGTGATCTGGGAGCGGCGATCGGCTGCGGCGCCACGCTGTTCGGCCTGGCACGCACGCGCGTGGGGCCCTTCACCCTGAGAGCGTCGACCGAGATGTGGCAGCTTGAGATCGCGGCACGCGAGGGCTTTCTCGACACGCTGCTCTACGCTCCGGACACAGCGATCGAGCACCTACCGTCAGCCATCCTCAGCGACACGGATTGCGTTGAATTCAGTCACGGACGCTCGCTTAACCGCGTGGCTTCCGGGCTGCACCGTCTATACGACGGCAACGGCAGCTTTCTCGGCCTCGCGCAGGGCCAGGCTGGCTGCTGGACGCCCCGCATGGTGTGGAAAACCCCACAGTGACGCAGGCCCCGAACGCTCGCCACGTGCGCGTCTTCCGGGAAGACGACACGTTTGTTCCGCTGGGCGGTGCGGCCGTGACAGTTGGCCGCTTTGACGGCGTGCACCGAGGTCACCAGGCCCTGCTGCGGGCAACTTGCAGGGCAGCCGCCGCGCAAGACGGTGGCCGTGCGATCGCCGTCACCTTTTGGCCCCCGCCCGAGTGGGTGCTGCGGCCGTCCGAGCCCCGCCAGCTGTTGACGACACTGGACGACCGAATCGGCTTGCTGTCCGCCTCGGGAGTGGACGACGTCATCGTATTGCGCTTTGACCGGCAGTTTTCACGCCGGTCGGCCAACGAATTTCTCCGCGATCTGATCGAACGGCTGGCCATGCGGACGCTCGTTACCGGACCTAATGCGGCGATTGGACGGGATCGCCAGGGCACGCCAGCTGTCATCGCACGGCTTGCGCCACGCTTAGGATTTACGCACGTGGCGGTGAGCTACGAGGGCGAACCAGGCGCTATTTCGAGCAGCCGGGCCCGAGAGGCCCTGGCCGCGGGTGCGGTGGACCGGCTATACGGGATCCTGGACCGAACGCACAGTCTCTTTGGCACGGTTTCCCGGGGCGATGGTCGAGGCCGTGACCTGGGCTTTCCGACGGCCAACGTCCAAACTCCGCCATGGCTGGTCCTTCCGGCGGACGGTGTCTATGCCGGAACAGCGCTCGTGGACGGAGATCCCACGCTCTATCCGGCACTAATCAGCGTGGGCAAGCGTCCCACGTTTGGCTCGCGCGTCCGCCTCTTTGAAGTTCATCTCCTAGGATTCGAGCGTGAAATTTACGGCCGCGGACTGCGTACCTTTCTGCATGCCTGGTTGCGCGGTCAAGAGGCGTTTCACTCGGTTGAAGAGTTGGTGGCTGCCATGCATCGAGACCGCGAAGTTGCGGCGAAGATTGATCTTGGCGGGTCGGAACAGGCGATGCCGTTTCTTCGAGCGCCGGGCTGATGGCGTCGTCACGATCCAGGAATAGTGGACGCCAAGCAGCGGTAGGGCTGTGCCACCATGTGTGCTGAACAAAGAGGTCATTAGCTGACTCTCGTCGTCGGGACATCGGCGTCTCAGACTGAGATGACGCAACAATTTCGGGCGGTACGCGATGCGTGACTCAAGGCGGAGCGCTGTACGGCCGACAGGCCGTTCCCCGGATGCGGGCGCGCTGAAGCGGCACTACCTGCAACAGGTTGAAGTCTTTCAAGACCTTACCGAGGCGCAGATCCATGAAGTTGAGCGCAGCACGCGCATGTCGACCATTGGCCCGGGGCGGATCCTGCACCAGCCGGACGAGAAGTCCGAGATGCTGTTCCTCCTGAAGTCCGGCCGAGTTCAGATATACCGCATCTCACCCGATGGCAAGCGCTTCATCATCTCCAACATCGAGCCAGGGATGTTTTTCGGCGAGATGGCTCTGCTGGGACAGGCGGTCCACGATTCGTTCGCTGAAACGATCACGGAGTCGACCCTGTGTGTCATTAGCCGACGAGACTTGGAATATCTCATCGGCCGTTTCCCGACTATCGGCGTTCGAATCATGCAGGCACTGGCCGACCGTCTGAGCGAAGCCGAAACGCAGCTTGAGGATCTGGCGCTCAAGTCGCTCACCGCTCGACTGGCCACGTTGATCCTGCGTCTTTCGTCTGGCGCCAGTGGGCGAGTGACCGGGCTAACCCACAATGACCTGGCTGAACGTGTTGGCACATCGCGCGAAACCGCAACGCAGGCCCTTAACGAACTGAAGAACGCCGGGCTGATCGCCATTGGCCGCAAGCGCATTGATGTCCTTGATCGCCAGGCCCTGAAAGACGTGGCCGAGGAGTATTGACTCCCCGCACGGTAGCGATGCTGGCCCGCAGGCCCCGTGGATATGCCACGATGCCTGCAAGCGAGCATCATGCGGCTTTACCCATCGCAAGGAGCTAAGCGCCCATGTTTGGACGGCGGCCAAGCGTCACCTCTCGCCGAGGCGTAGTCGCGGCGGCGCATCCTCTGGCGGCGCAGGCGGGCGCCCGCATCCTGTCCAATGGCGGCAACGCATTTGACGCCGCTGTTGCGACGGCAGCAGCGCTCAACGTGGTTGAGCCCTATATGTCAGGGCTGGCCGGCATGGGCACGGCCATGGTTTACGTGGCGTCCGAGCGTCGCGCTCGCTGTCTGGACTTCACGCCAGCCGTTCCCCTCGCATTCGACCCAATCGCACGACGCTACGACGATCTGACCCGCGGTCCGCACGGCGTGGGGCCGCCGGCAAGCCTGGCCGGCTGGATGAAGCTGCTGGACACCTACGGCACGCGCACGACGGGCGAGCTCTTTGCCGATGCGATCGATATGGCACGCGGTGGTTTCCCGGTATCCGAAGGCAACGCCCACATGATTGGCGGCCGCCTGAGTGACATCGCCGAAATCTTCGCGGGCTGGTCAGAGATTTTCTTGGACGACGGTGAGGAGCCCGATGCCGGTTGGATGCTGCATCAGCACGACCTGGCCGACACATACGAGGCTCTGGCCAGTGAAGGTCCTGACTACCTCTACCACGGGCCGCTGGGCCAGGCCCTGGTCAACGAGATCCAGGCGCTTGGGGGCGCGCTCTCGATGGAGGACCTGGCGGCGGTGGAGGCTCGCTGGCAAGACCCCATCCGCATCGCCTATCGCGGCCTGGAAGTCAACGGCGCTCCGCCGCCCTCCGAGGGCTTTCAGATGCTGATGACCCTGGGCCTCGTGAGCCACCTTGACGTGGGCGCGCTCGATCGAAACGGACCGGAACATCTGGACGCGATGATTCGTGCCATTCGGTTGTCATCCCGAGCACGCTTCCGCCACGCCAACGCGCCGATCGAGATTGTTGACGAGATCCTGGGAGACGAAAACCTGGATCGCCTGCGCGGCCTGCTCGACTCGGCCGAGGCCGTAAGCGGACCCACGGAGCAGATCGGAGCCGCGCCGCCGCCAGGCTCGCAGCCGGATCCCATGCTGGAGCACACCACCTCGTTCTCGGTGATGGACGCGGAGGGCAACGCCGTGTGTCTTACCCAGAGCCTGGGCGCAGGGTTCGGCTCCGGCATCGTCGTCCAGGGACATGGTGTGCTGACCAACGATCTGCTTCGCTGGGGTGATCTGAATCCGATCAGTCCGAATCACCTCTATCCCGGTGCGCCGCTCTCCTTGCCGATTGCCCCTACCATCTCGCTGCGCGACGGCGAGCCGGTCCTGGCGCTCGGCACACCTGGCAGCTACGGCATCTGCCAGACCCAGCCACAGGCGCTAGTGCAGCACGTGGACTTCGGGTTGGACGTGCAGGCCGCCATTGAAGCTCCACGAATGCGGCTCATGGATGGCGCCCTGGTGCTTGTCGAATCGCGCATCGATCAGAACGCGATCGACGCCCTCTGCGCTCAAGGCCACGGCGCCGAAGCCACCGACCCCTGGACCATGACCGTCGGCGGCATGCAGGGCGCCAGCCGTAACCCAGCCACCGGCGCGCTCCAGGGAGGCGCCGATCCGCGACGAGACGGGTACGCCATCGGCGTCTGATCCGGTGCGTGAGCTGGTGAGGAATCGGGACGCGTTGGACCATGAGACCCCGCGTCCGGAGCGTCGCTGGTTCACTCCTTCGCGCTACGCAGTCACGGCGGGAGCGTCGTCCGGGTGCGCGTAATCCATGCGGCAGATATCCACCTGGACACGCCGTTTCGGCGGCAGGACGCGGACCTGCGTCAAAGGCTTCAACAGGCGGGCCGCGAAGCCTTTACTGCACTGGTGGACCTCACGCTTGAGGAGCGAGCTGACGCTCTCCTAATCGCCGGGGACCTCTTTGACAACGAGTGGCTGACCATCGCCACCGAACGAGTGCTGACACGTGAGCTGCGGCGACTGACCGACCGAGGCGTCACCGTGGTCTACGCCACCGGCAACCACGACCCCGGTCGGATCAACTATCGCGCCAGCCATATCGACTGGCCGTCAACCAACTTTCACCTGCACAGTTCCCGAACACCTCGAAAGGTCCCGATCAATCGCGGTGGCGAGCGCATCGGATGGGTCGTGGCTGCAGGGCACCAGACAACCCACGAATCGACAAACCTGGCCTCCACATTCCCGCCGGCCCCCGGTCCTGGTCCTGCCGTGGCCCTTCTTCACGCCGATGTCGGTGGCGCGCAGGGGGCTGCGGACGACGAAGCAGGAAACGTCTACGCACCCGCCGCCCTGGCCGATCTCGACACCGGCTACGACTACTGGGCGCTGGGACACATCCACAAGCGGCAGCGTCTACGCGAGGACTCGCCCGCCTGGTATCCGGGCAACCTGCAGGGTCGTGACTTCGGCGAAACGGGTAGCAAAGGGGCGCTGGTGGTTGAGCTCAGTCCGCCCGAACCACCGCAGGTTCGCTTTCACCCACTCGCACGGGTGCGCTGGGAACAACTGACGGATCTGGATCTGAGCGCGGCCCACGCCATCGGGGACGTCCAGGCCGCGGTTCGAGCGACGTTCGAAGGCCTGCAAGAGGCGGGTGGAATCATGCCGTCTGGCCAGGACTGGATTCTGCGCGTAGAGCTCTCGGGTCCGTGCCCACTGGCGGCAGTACTTCGCAGCGGTGAGGAACGCAGTGGCCTCGCCGAGTATCTGTGCGAATCGCTCGGTGCGTTGGATGTCGACGTTCGCGATGTGGGGCTTTCTCCGCCGATTGACCTGAGCCGCCATGCTGGCCAGCGCCACGTGCTCGGCGAGGCATTGGACCTGATTCAGAAGGCAGGTCACGACGACAGACTTCTGTCCCGGCTGGCCCCCTCGGAATTGGCCCTCGGCGACGATCACGTCGAACAGGACGAACGCTTGACGTACCTCCGCGGGCTTCTCAGCGGTCTCGACGCAGCTGCGGCGGAACGTCTCTTGCGGAATGACTCCGCGTGAGAATCGACGGCTGGTCCATCGATGCCTTCGGGCCCATCGATCATTGGACCGTGTCGGGTCTGGCCCACGCCGGCGTGGTTGTGGTGCTAGGGCCCAACGAGTCTGGCAAGAGCGCCTTATTCGAGTTCTTTGCCAGCGCCCTGTTTGGTTTTTCGCCCGCCACCGCTGAGGCGCATCCCTATCGGCCCTGGGACGGCCGCTACCTTGACGGTCGACTTGACCTGGAGCTGAGCGACGGCGATCAGGTTCGAGTCGCTCGTCGGCTTACCTCCAGACCTGAGGGCCGCCTGATTCACTCACAGAGTGAGGCACGGCTGGCCAATAGGCCGATCCCCGCGGTTGGCCTCATGACCCGCGATGTCTTCAAGAATGTCTATGCCTTGACCCAGGAGGAAGCGCTCGGCCTCGACGCCCGGGCGTGGCAACACGTCCAAGATCGAGTTTTGGGCGGCAGTTCCTACGACTTTCTGCGTCCGTCGCGTGCCGTAGTAAGCGCACTCGACACCGAGCGCCGACGGCTCTGGCGACCCGACCGTCGCGGCCGGCCGGAGGCCCGCGAGATTGCCGCCCAGATCAGGGGCTTGCGAGACGGTCTCCGCGAAGCCGCCCAGCGCCGCGCGCAGATCGAAGCGGCCGACGAGCGCCTACGCGGCATTGCAGCCGAACTCGCAGACAACACGCGCAAGCTTCAACGCATCGAGCTGGCCCTGGAGCGCGACGCCACGCTGGCGCCCCTGGTCGGACGCGTGGAACGCATGGACCGCCTAAGGATTCAGGCGGATGCCTTGTCACCGGAAGGCGTCCTGCCCGACGACACCCCTGAACGGCGCGCTGACCTCGAAGCGAGACTCGAAGAGCTTGCTAAGGCGAAGAGTTCTCACCTGCAGGAGATCGAATCACTCGAGCAAGCGAGTGAAATCGAGGATTCGGCTCGTCGGCTGCTGGACGCCCGCGACAGCATCGAACACCAGGATCGCGAGCTTGCTCTGGCCCATGCCGATCAAGACCGAATTGACAGCATGAACGCCGAGTTGCAACGCCGCGACGGTGCGTTGCGCGAAGTCGCCGTCCGTGCACTGGTCTCGGAACGTGTCGAAGCTCAGACGAGCGACGCCCTTCTCAGCCTATCGGTCGCCGAGATGCGTGGACGGCTCACGGCCTCAAGCGACAAGCGTCGCAAGCTTGACGCAGCGCTGGAAGACGTGCGCTCAGCTGAGTCGGTGCGTGTGCGTTTGGAAAGGTCGCTTGCAGCTTCCGATACAGTCCCAGGCAGGGGCGAACTTGATGAGCGCTTGCGGACCCTGCGCGAGATCGACGCCGCGCGGCGGTTAGGCGCCGAGCGTCTCTCGCCGGCCAGAACCCTGCCGACCGCGTTGCTGGCTGCCATCGGTCTTGTTGGCGTCGTGCTGCTCGGCCTTGGCTTCGGAATCGGTGGTGTGGTCGGCACAATCCTTGCAATCGTGGGAGCGGCA
>VXPS01000187.1 GCA_009839425.1 Chloroflexota bacterium | reverse complement strand
GGCGAAGGAGTCGTCGGCGGAGGCGATCCGCTACATGGGCGGGTTTACACCGGGACAGCTGGCGGTGACATACGACGCGCTCGGGATGGATGCGAGCACCACAGGCGCAGCGCAGCCTGAAGCAGCGACACAAGCACGCCCGTTAGCGCGACAGGGAATGGCGGTGACGGCGGAGGAGGCGCTGGCGGCGAGGCCGGCGCTGGCGCAGGGCGTGGACTCTCGGGCCTGGATGCAGGAGACGGAGACTGGATTGCGG
Source organism: Chloroflexota bacterium (assembly GCA_009839425.1). Lineage (GTDB taxonomy): Bacteria > Chloroflexota > UBA11872 > UBA11872 > UBA11872 > UBA11872. The sequence goes on along the minus strand of VXPS01000187.1, from coordinate 11,161 downwards.
CCGGTTACGCGGCTCGAGGTGCCGGGAGCAACGAACGGGGACAAGCGAGAGATTCTGCTGTCGTTGCCGACGCTGTCGGTGCTGAATCTGTTCGACGGTCAGCGCAATGGGGCGGAGGTGGCACAAGCGCTGGCGGAGCGGTTTGCGGGAAGCGTGCCGACGGACGCGGCGGCGCTAAGTCCGATTGTGGGGTCGGTGATTGCGGATTTGGCGGCGGAGGGGGCGGTGGAGCTGCAGTGAGCAGAACCTTGCGCGAAGTGAGCTACTGATCTGGGAACGAGTGCGGGCGGTGCGGCTGCGTCCAACACGTTTGAGCACGGGTGGGTTGGACGTGGGTTCCCGGGTAAGGCAACCCTTGCTTAACTAAAACACCTTTCCGTGGTGGGTGATCCCGGGGTGGGCCCGAGGCTGACTGAGCCACACGCCCCGGCGGTCAGGCGTCCCCGCCGAATCAAGCGCATGCCTGGGCCGCGGCAGCGGTGCGTCGCCATCAGGCCGCCCTGACGGCCCAGCTATCGGCCGTCCGCAGCTTGGAGGCCAGTAGCTTGAACAACAACTCCACCACGTGGCGGTCCAGCCCCCGGAACGCACCCGGTGGTATCGGTCGCGGCGCCTAAGCGTCCCCTTGCTCCCTCGTCCCGAAGCCGTGGAACGACTTCGCCTAGTCCCGCGTATTCATCTATGCAACCCCCTTCACGCGAACGGGGCGCAAGACCGCCGTTGACTGAAGCACAGGCCATCCAGCGCCACCAGGCCGGCGACCGTTGGGCCTTCCGCCATCTGGTCCACCGCCACCAGGATGCGTTCTATGGCACCGTCACTTTGATGACCGGCAGCCAGAAGCAGGCCGAGCAGCAGGTCCGCAATGCCTTTCACGTGGCCTGGCGCGGTATCCATACATTCAATTTCGTCTGCCCGGTCCAATCCTGGTTCATACGCATCCTGGTACGCCAGGGCGCGTCTGATCGCCGAGCGTCATCCTCCCCTACCACTCCGTCGTCCAGCCGGGACAAGCCATCCAAGAACTCCCGTCCGTCCCCGGTCGATCAGCCGGACCTCGAATTTCAGGCGATGCGCCTTGCCTTCGCGGGACTGGAGCCCGGCCAGCGAAACGTCCTGGTTTTGCGCTACTTCGCCGACCTCAAGGAACCCGATTTGGCTCTAGCCCTCGACGCACCCAGCGAAACCGTCGGACCCCTACGGCGCCAAGCGCTCGCCAGGTTGCGCGAACTTCTGGAGGCCACCATTGCGTCAGACCCCAAACCCATGACGCCGGACGTAGCTTCAGACCGGGCGTTAATCCAAGCCCTGCGCAGATTCTTTACGATCAAAGCCTTCGCCGTGCGCGCCCCCGCAGACCTCTGGGACACCCTTTCGGGCCCAACGGGCGGTCCCTCGCGTCCTGTGGTACATGACGCTCTGGCGGCAATTGCGGAGGACCCAGGTCATAAGGCTGACCGAACGCCATAGACAGGAAAGTGGGGGTGAAATGACGGCAGACGACGTCTCCCAGACGCATTTTCCAATTGCCACCCCCGTCCCGCGCCCTGATCATGCGCCCCTGGCATGCCCCTGCTCGCGTTCCACATCGTCTTCAACGTCGGCTTCGCGCTCAGCACGCGCGTGGCCCAGTTCCGGCGTTACGACTACTTCCTCGTAGCCGCCGTCAACTACAGCCTGGCTGCCGTAGTCGCATCGCTCTGGGCGCTTCTGCGTGGCGGCTGGGGCTTCGACGCCCCAACCCTCATCTTCGGCGCGGTTCAGGGATTCCAGTACGCCGCCACCATGATCGGCGTCTACCTGCTGCTTGTGCGTTCAGGCGTTGGCGTCACCTTCATCGTGCTGCGCCTGACCGTCGTGGTCCCCACGCTCTCGGCCATCGTCTTCTTCGGCGAGCGGCCCAGTGCCGCCGCCATCGGCGGCCTCCTGCTCATGTTGATCTCCATCCCGCTGCTGGTCGGTCCTCGCTCCGCCGTGCGCGGGCCGCGTTCACGCTGGTATTGGCCCTCCGTCGCGCTCATGATGATCGTCACCGGCGCTGGGCTCACCGCCTCCAAGGCCTTCAACGAACTCTCCACGCCCGACCGCGCCCCCGACTTCGTCATGTTTTCGTTTCTGGTCTCCGTACCGGTCGCGCTAGCCATCTTCGCCATGCGCCGCCGCTTCCAGGCCCACACGCCCCCGCTCCGCGAGAGCCTTGCGACGCCAGGTCCGCTGGCAACCGGGGCAGTCATGGGCCTCTGCAACGTCATCCAGCTGGCCTTCCTGGTAGCCGCCCTCGAAGTCATTCCCGGCACCATCGCCTTCCCCATTCAGACCTCGGCCTCGGTGCTGCTCACCACCGCGGCCGGCGTCATCGTCTGGCACGAACGCCACGGCCCCATCGTCTGGGCCGGCGTCGCCGCCGCCCTCGCCGGCATGGTCGTCATCAACTTCTGAGCGACGGCCGCCAACGCCAAGAGCTACTGATAGTGCCGGGCCTGTAGCTCGTACAGCTCGGCGTAGAGGCCGTCCTTTTGCATCAGATCGTCGTGACTGCCTTGCTCCACTACGCGCCCCTGGTGCAGCACGATGATGTGGTCGGCCATCCGGACCGTCGAGAATCGGTGCGAGATGAGCAGCGTCACCGTTCCCGTGAGCTGACCACGTCGTGAAGCCGCCGCGATGCGTTCGAAGACGCCATGCTCGGTCTGGGCATCCAGCGCTGCCGTGGGCTCGTCCAGGATCACCAGCAGCGGCTCTGTGCGCATGAACGCGCGTCCCAGCGCCAGCTTCTGCCATTGACCGCCCGAGAGCTCCGCCCCGTCCTGCCATACCCGCCCAAGCTGGGTCTCCAATCCTCGCGGAAGCGCGTCAGGGACGTCCTCCGCATCGGCCTCTGCGAGAGCGCCGGCGACGGCCTGCGAATCCTCGATCCGCGCCACATCGCCCACGCCCACCGTCTCCCGCACCAGGAACTCGAACTGGCAATAGTCCTGGAAACCGGCGCTCAGGCTGGACCGCCAGGCCTCGACCTCAAACTTCCTCACGTCAACGCCATCCGCGCTGATTCGCCCCGCCGTGGGTTCGTAGAAGCGCGCGAGCAGCTTGGCCAGGGTGGTCTTGCCGGCGCCGTTCTCCCCCACCAGGGCCACGACCCGGCCGGCTTGCAACTGGAGGTCGATGTCTTGAAGAACGGCCCGCTCGGTGCCGGGGTACGTGAACGACAAATGCTCGAACGTGATTCCGTGGCTGAGTGCGTCGGGGACAGGTGCCCGTGTCGCCGGACCGCGGTCGACCTGCTTCGCATAGTCCGCCAGCCACAGATAGCGCGACGCCTCCTTGACGATGCGTAGCCACGAATTGCCCGAGCTCACCAGCTCGCCAACCAGGTCCTGCATCTGGGCGGCCAGCGTGATCGCCAGCAAAACATCCCCCGCTGTTACCTGGCCCGCGAGAGCCCTGACCAGGACCAGGGCAATGGCGCCGCCGTAGCCGGCCGCCAGCAAAACTGCCGCCAGGGCCTGCAGTATCAGGCCGTTCCACAGCGGACGAGCCTGGATGCGAAGTTGCTCGGCGCCGTCGGCGCCATGCCGGGCAACCATCTCCCGTCCCAGGTCGAACACCCGAAGTTCCTTGCCCGCCGCCGGCGAGGTTGCCAGGCCGAAGAAGTGCATCTTGCGGCGACGCAACTCGGCTGAGGCGTTCAACGCCACCAGGTAGCGCTGCCACGCCCGCCGATCGGCCAGGAGGGAACCGATCGCGAAGAACGGCAGCAGCAGCAGGCGCGGGTCCAGGGTGGCCAGGAGGGCGGCCGTTCCAGCCAGGTGCAGGAACTCCTGGACGGCGTACAGGGTGGTACTCGCCATTTCCCCAAAGCGGCTGCGGTCTTCTCGCAGCAGGTCCATTTCGCGCAGGAAGTCCGGGCGTTCGTGGTGCGCCAGCGTGGAGACTCCGGCGCTCAGGCGCATGAGCTGCCGGTCAATGAAGGCGCTGGTGCGTTCGGTCACCATCTGCGCGAGGTTGAGCCGGTGCTGCCCCACAAGCGCCCCAACCACCTGCAGGCCTGCGACCGCGAGCGCGGCAAGCACCACCAGTCCGAGTTGCTGGCCGATCACGCCGTCGGCGAGGAGTTTCAGCCCCCAGGCCGTCCCGAGGCTTGCCAGGACGCTCAGCAGTCCCAGGCAGAACAGAAGGACAACCTGCCGGGGCGCTGCCCGGAACCCGAAGGCGAGCAGCACGCGAAATCCGCGGAACCCCTGGCTCACGCCGGCCCGCCTTCGGCGCGGAACCGGCTCGCCTGCAGCTCATACGCATGTGCGTACTGGCCGCCCAGCGCCACCAGTTCCTCGTGGGTGCCTTGCTCCGCGATGCGTCCGTCTGCCAGCACGACAACACGATCGGCCTGCCGGACCGCCGAAAAGCGGTGGGAGATCAGGATGGTCGTAAGCCCTGCGGTTATTTCGAGGAACCGCTCGTACAGCGCGGCCTCCGCACGTACATCCAGGTTGGCCGTCGGCTCGTCGAGGATGAGCAGCCGGGCGCCACCTTCAACCGCCATCAACGCTCGCGCCAACGCGATGCGTTGCCACTGGCCGCCCGACAGTTCCATGCCGCCGCTGTACTCCCGCGAAAGCACCGTTTCCCACCCGTGCGGCAATGCCTCGATCAGCTCCAGGGCCCCGGCCTTTGCTGCGGCTTTTCGCAGCCGTGCCTGCTGGTTCGCCATCGTTCGGGCGCCGTAGCCGACGTTTTCGTGCGCGGTGACGTGGAACCGGGTGAAATCCTGGAATATGACCGCCACCCGCTCGTGCCACGAGTGCACATTCAGATCTCGAAGGTCGGATCCGTCAACGAGGATCCGACCCTGCAGTGGGTCATACATTCGGCACAGGAGTTTGATGAGCGTGGTCTTTCCCGCGCCGTTGGCTCCGACGATGGCGAGCGACTGCCCGGCTGGGATCGACAGATCCAGTCCGTCCAGGACCTCGAATTCCTGTCCCGGATAGCGGAAGCCAACGTCCTTGAATCGCACGCCCTGTCTCGGTGAGTCGGCGGCAAGTGATCGCCCGCGACGCACTTCGCGAGCTCGAGCCGCTCGCTCCTCGAGCTTCCGGAACGCCGGGAGCGACGACGTGCCCTGCACGATCTCGAAGAGCGCGTGGCTGGTTCCGCCCAGGGCGGTGCTCGCCAACACGGCGCCGGCGAAGACGGCAACGGCGCCAAGGTCGATCTCGCCACGCACGCCGGCCCAGCCGATCAGCGCTAACGCGGCGAGCTCTATGCCGGCCATGCCAAGAAAGGTCAGGGTCACCGGCAGGCGGTTGTGTCGGCGTTCCTGCCAGACCCTGGCCATGGCCCGCTGCCACTCGCGGTCAAAGCGCGCCAGCAGCCACGGCAGCAGGCCCCACACCCGCACTTCCTTGGCCGCGTCAGGCGTGAGGGCCAGGTCGCGGAAGTACTCGGCCCGTCGCAAGACGTCGGACTGGCCGACTGCCATCCTGGTTGCCTCGTAATGCACCCGCTGCATCCGGTGCCAGATCGCCAGCCGCCCCGCCAGCACGATCAGCGCCAGCCACCACTGGAACGTGGCCAGCAGCGCGATCGCCCCCAGGCCGCGCAGCCAGGCCGGTATCACCCCGGCAAGCCCGGTGACCGCGGCCCCGGGGTGGTAATACGAGTCCCAGACGCCCTGCGCCGTACGGATCTGGTCGGCGACTTCGGGATCCTCCAGGTGCGCGATCCCGCTCGGCGCCGTCACCGCGGCGGCGATTCGCGCCTGGATGTACTGGTTGAAGTCCAGCCGCAGGGCCAGGGCCGCCGTTCGCTGAAGCGCGTGAACCAACCGTGTCGCCAGGAACACGCTTCCGGCAATCACGAGCAGCGTCATCGACCGCTGACTTGCCGCCGAGTCCGGGCCGTCTCGCACGGCGTCCGGGATGGATCCCACCAGGAGCCCGGTAGCCACTGTAAACGCCAGGGGCAGCGCCGCGCTGAGCAGGACGCAGACCGCCAGGGCGGCCGTCGTGCGGGGATTCACCCGGGGCATCATCCCCAGGATGGTGATGCTGCCCGTGATTACGGGTGGTACGCGGCCCTTCAGCTGCTCGAAACTGCCGGGCCAAAGACGCCGTCGGCGGTAACCCATCGCTTGGAACTCCAACCCAGAAGGGTACTGCACGACTCGGCGGTCGAGCTCAATTCCACGGTCGTCGCGGCCCACGACAACACGGCGATCCGCCAACGCGGAACTCGGTGTGCCTCCGCTGCCGGCACAACGTCGCGGCGCACTGCCGGTGCGGAGTCTTGTGAGCGTCGTCTAGTGCACTTGCGCCTCAGCCGCCAACCCCACAGCGTGCAGGTGCCGCTCTACGCCATAGCCCGCGCTTACTAGATCAGTTGTCGAGTCTCGCCAGCTCAGAACGGCGCTCTGCGTGCCCGGGCCGCAGTAACCTCAGCCGACATGCCAGAGTCGGAGCGCCAGGCTTGCGACTGGCGAGCGTCCAATGCACCGAGAGACTCCACCGCTGCTCGTCATCGTGAACGGTGCGCCGGGGAGCGGGAAAACCACGTTGTCGCGTCGACTGGCAGATGCGCTTCAGCTGCCCCATCTGGAACGGGACGGCCTGAAAGAAATCCTAGCCGACCATCTCGAGGTGGCCGACCTCGCCCAGAGCAATGCCCTCACACCGGCGGCGGTAGGGATCTTCTACGCGCTCGCGGCCGAACTTGCCAGGGCGCGAGTCGGGATGGTCCTGGACCAGGCGTACCGCCGCGGTCTCGCAGAGGACCAGCTACGCCCGCTGCTCGCCTCATGTCGGACGGTAGTCATTCACTGCGTCGTGCCCCGCGAGGTAAGTGTCAAGCGTTATACGGGCCGATTTGAGCGCGGCACCCGCCACGCCGCCCACTTCGACGGCGAGCGAATTGCGCTATTCCGCGCCGGCAAGCTGCAAATCGACTGGAGCAGGTCGGATCCGCTGAAGCTGGAGGTGCCAACGCTGCTGGTTGAGACGGAGGACGGCTACATGCCCGCATTTGCGGAGATTGTGGAGTTCGTCAGGCGAAGTTCTTCTGGCTGAGACGCCGCGTTGCTGTGCCCGATTGGAAGCGGCGGACCCACGAGAACTCAAGAGCCAAATCGGCGACAGCGCACCGATCGTCAGTCAAACCGGAACCGCCACACTCCCACCGCCGTAAACACCGCCGCAAATATCAGCAGCACGCCCGCTTCCAGCCAGATGCCGCTCAGGCCCTGCCCCCGCACCAGCACGTCTTGGTACGCCTCGATCGCCCAGGCTTGCGGCGTGATGTTCCCGATCTGCTGCATCGCCTCCGGCATGATGAAGCGCGGCACCATGACCCCGCCCAGCGCCGAGGTGGTCAGCACCACGATCACCGCCAGCCCCGTCCCCTGCGTCTCCGAACGAGCCACGCCCGCCAGCGCGATGCCCAGCCCCGTGGCCACCAGCGCCAGCGCCGCCGACACCACCACCACGGCCGGAATGAATCCCAGGTCCAGCCCGAAAGCCAGCCGCGCGATTGCGAACATGATCACGATCTGGATCAGGTTCACCACGTAGAACGGCGCCAGCTTGCTAATCACGATCGGCGCCCGTCCGACCGGCGCCGCCCGCAGCCGCCGCATAGCTCCGCTCCGCCGCTCGCGGAAAATCGACTCGATCATCACCGTGGCGATGAAGAACACGCCCATCACCGTGTAGCCCGCCGCGTTCTGCTGGAACTGGTCCGGGAACTGCTCCCGCTCCACCCCTGGCGGAACCCGCCGCCTCGTCGTCACAGGCAGCGCGCCCTCGCCCTCGTCCTGGCCGTCCGGCTGCATCGAAGCCGCCAGTTGCGCGCGAATTTCGGCCGGCAGACCGGCTGCAACCTGCTCGAACCAGGCAGCCGCCCCAGCTTCGCCAAGCCTGCGACCAACCACCTGCTGCAGCACCGCGCTTAGCGCCCCTTCCAACGGCCCGGTCACCTGCGCGGTCGTCGCCGGATCCACGATCACGTCCACCTCCAGCGGCTTCACCTGCTCGCCCGTGAGGATGCGCGGATCTTCCAGCAGCGCCGTCAAGCCTGCGGGAAACACGACCCCCACCGGGTACTCGCCGTCCGCGACGAGTTGGGCCACTTGGTCCGCTGTCAGCGGCTGCCCGTCGTGCTCCAGCACCATGGCCAGCCCCTGCGTCGCGTCCAGCTGCTCCACCACCTGCTCGGCCACCTCGCCCGCGCCACCGATAGCCACCGGCACCTCGAGCGCCCGCGCCGATCCGCGCGCGGCGCCTTCCTCGAACAGTCCGCCCAGCGCCAGGCTGAACACCACCATGAACATCACCGGCATCATGAACAGCACAAACAGGCCGCCCGGATCCCGCAACAGCAGCAGGAACTCCTTGATCGTGAAGGCCAGCGTCACCCGCATCGCTCAGTCCCTCAGGCTGCGACCTGTGTAGCGCAGGAACACGCTCTCCAGGTTCGGCTCCAGGATTCGCACCGTTTCAACTTCCAGCGCCGCCGCGTTCATCGCCTGCATCACGTCCACCAGCGCGTGCCGCGCGCTGCTCGCCTCGATGTTCAGGGACTTCTCGTCCGGCCCCGGCCCCACGGCCTGCACGGATGCCAGCGACGAAAGGCTTTCCGTCACCTGCGCCCGCTGCGCCGGGTCGATCCCGATCTGGATCACCCCGCCGCCCAGCGACTCGATCAGAGCCCGCGGCGAATCCAGCGCCACGATCTTCCCGTGATCGATGATCGCCACCCGGTCGCACAGCCGCTCGGCTTCTTCCATGTAGTGCGTGGTGTAGACAATCGTCACGCCCTGGTCGCGGTTCAGCCGCTCCACGTTGTCGAATATGTGATTGCGGCTTTGCGGATCCACTCCCACCGTCGGCTCGTCCAGGATCAGCAGTTCCGGCTCGTGCAGCAGTCCCGCCGCCAGGTTCAGCCTCCGTTGCATGCCGCCCGAGTAGGTCCCGGCCTGGTCGTTCCCGCGATCGCTCAGCCCGACGACCTCCAGCACGGCTTCCACCCGCTCCCGCAGGCGTCGCCCGCCCAGGCCGTATACACGCCCAAAGAACCGCAGGTTCTGCCGGCCGCTCAGCTTCTCGTACAGCGCAATGTCCTGCGGCACCACGCCGATCCGTCGTTTTGCGGCCCGCGTCGTCGGCGAAAGCTGCCGGTCGCCCACCGTCACCAGCCCGGCCGTCGGTTCGAACATCCCGCTGCAAATTGAAATCAGCGTCGACTTTCCGGCCCCATTTGGCCCCAGCAGCCCAAACACCTCGCCTCGCCGCACCTCCAGCGTGACGTCATCAACCGCCGTCAGGTCCCCGTACCGGTGCACCACTCCACCGGCGCGCAGCTGCGTCCCGTTGTCCGCGCTACTCACCGGCGCCGTCTCCGCAAGCACACACGCAGTCCAACCCCGCTCTGTGGATCCATGGTTTGCAACACAAAGTAGTTTGCCACATGCAGCAGCCGCCCGCAACCCGCCCAATGCCAATCTGCCGGCGCCGCCGCCCATCGCCGCCAGCTAGCCAATGTCTCCAGCCGCGCCTTGGTCGCCCCCAAGGCGCGGGTAGTCAGAATGCGGCCATGCGTGAAGCCGCGCAACTCCTGGCGGGGTTCGACTAAATCACGCCCTGCCCCCGGTGATACGTTGTCCCGACCTCAGCCCCGGGAGCCGACCCATCGCTGACCTCGACTCCACCGAACTGCACATTCGCGACACGCCCCAGTACTTCTTCGACACCGGCATGATCGAAGAAATCCAGAACATCACCCGCACCGTCCACACCCCGGTGATGTTCGAAGGCAACCCCATCCTGACCCAGGACCGGCCCTGGGAGCACCACGTCAACATGCATGCCGACGACTACCAGGTCTGGCGTGACGACGACGGCCTCTTTCACCTCCTCTACACCGACTTCGACATCGACCGCGAAAAAGCGAGCCGCCCCGGCCGCACCCTGATCGACTACGACGTATCCCGCTTTCGCGTCTGCTACGCGCGCTCCGAGGACGGCCTCACCTGGGACAAGCCGCCGATGGGTATCGTCCACGAAGACGGGCACGACACAAACATCGTCATGGGCGACCGTACCCACGGCAACGTCTGGGGCCTGGCCCCACTGGACGATCCCATCGAAACCGACCCGTCACGCCGCTACAAGGCCATTTACGAGATCGGGCCGCCGGGCTTTCGCGTGGCCGATGAGCTTCCCGGGGCAAACGTCCGCCGCGCATATTCCGCCGACAGCATCCACTGGACCACCTACGACGAGCCGCCCATGTTCGAAGGTCTCGGCGCTAAGCAGGGCGACAGCATCTACCCCTTCTTCGATCCCTCCACCCGCACCTACAACATCCTCACCCGCCACCCGCTCATGGAAATGGCCCCACGCCCGCGCGCGGGCTTGGTCGAGCGCGCCCTCGCCGGCGGCTCAACCACCGATCCCGCCCACGGGCTGTCCAACCGCCGCGGCATGCGCCGCATCTTCCAGTCGCAGAGTCGCGACTTTCACCACTGGAGCGAGCCCCGCCTGGCCCTGGCCCCCGACCCGGAACTGGACAACCTCGACGACTCGTTCTACAGCATGCGGCCCTACCGCCTGGGCAGCCATTGGGTCGCCTTCTTGGGCGTGCTCAACATGACCACCGGCCTGCTCGTTCCGCAGCTGGCTTTCAGTCGCGACGCGCGCACGTGGGATCGCCTGCGGCCCACCCACGCGTGGATCGGCAGCGGTGGCCCCGGTTCGTTCTATGAACACGTGGTGGCGGCGCCCCACATGGTCGAAGTCGGCGACGAGTCCTGGTTCTACTTCGGCGGAACCGGGAGCCGGACTTCGCGCGAGCGCAAGCCCTACGCCCTCGGTCTGGGCAAGCTCCGGCGCCACGGCTTCGTCTCGGTCGGCACCAACGTCGCCTACGTGGGCATGCTGCTCACCGAAGCCTTCATCGCCCCCGGCGACCGCCTGGTCATCAATGCCGCCTGTGGGCCGAATGGCTATATCAAGGTCGAAGCCTCGGACGTCACATACACGGTCATCCCCGGCCGCGCCGCCCCCCCCCGGCCTGTCTTTACCCGCCGCACCCGACCCCCCACCCGCCCCCCGTAACGCGCCCCCCCCCCGCCCCCACCCCCGGGCCCCCCCGCGGCCAGCGCCGCGTCGTC
>VXPS01000006.1 GCA_009839425.1 Chloroflexota bacterium | reverse complement strand
CCCCCCCCCCCCCCCCCCCCCCCCCCCCCCCCCCACATTTTTTTATTACACCCATAGGCCGGAAGCCGTGCTTCCTCTACGTCTCGTGGGCTCGGACTTTTCTACAAGAGACAGCTGCAGTACGAGGGGCTCGGGCGGCGGGTTGTCGGGGTCCCAGAGTTCGAGGCGGTCGCGGCCGCGGACCTGGTGGAACCACTCTTTTTCGCTCTCGGCCGGCTCGATTTCACGGCGGAGGATGAACTCGACGTAGTCGAACTGGCTTAAGGCAACCTCGGCCAGGAAGACGCGGTCGACGCCCTCGCCGTCCCAGGTGGCCATGTCCGGGACGATGACCGGTCCGCAGCAGAGCTGGAACTTGCCGGAGTCGGGGTGCAAGTTCATGAGGCGGATGGGGAACTCGACTCGAATGTCGAGTCCGGTGGCCTTGTCGCGATAGGTGGTCTGGCCGTTGATGACGGCACCTGCCTGGGTGGCTTCGTTGACGGCGTGGCCGTCGAGGAGCTGTTCGGCGCCGGGGAGCGTGACGGGTTGGAAATCCATGTCCGCGTAGCGCTCGAGCACCGGCCGGCGGGCGACGGGCTCGGAGACGTCCGACGGACCCCGCGCGATCGGCACGCCGTGCTCGCGAGTAAAGACCGCCCGCCACTCGCCGCTGGGGATCATGAAGAACTGCTCGGTCGCGATGGTGAGCTCGGCGCGGCAGGGGTAGTTGAGGTAGTGGGTGATCGACGATCCAGAGGGATCGACGATGTCCATGGTCGAGTCGACCTGCATGCGCACGCGGTAGACGTCGCCAAGGTCGCCGACGAAACCGCCATCCCAGCGGTAATACGGATGGGGTTTCCTGGGATGGGTGGTCCAGGTGATGAAGGAGCGGGTGAAGTCGAGCATTGGGGGACCAGCGCTGAGGGTATTTCCGGTGGGGAACTCTACACCTAATCTTGATTTGAGGGGCTTCGGCCGATTGCCGCGAAGTCCTGGCCGACCAGCGGCTCAGCCCACTGCCGAAAGCCGGGTGCGCTTGCCACCCATTCCTTGCCGAACCGATGGCCGAAGTCCCAGACGAGCAGGCAGTCGCGCAGTATGTACAGCCGGAGTCGCCGTGTCGCGTCCGCGCGCAACGGCCTGCGGCTTATGTAGGCGCGCAGGAAGTCTTGGGCCAGCCCGGGCCGGCGGGAGGTGTAGTTGAACGGCGCTCGTACAAGGTCCTCCTCGGGGTCTCCGACATAGGCCTCCATTAGATCGAAGACGCCGCCAAGGGTCCAAGGCGTGGAACTGCGGTTGACGACGACGTTGGACGTGGTGAAGTCGTGGTGAACGAGGGTTGGCTGGAAGGGCACGTCGAGCGCTGCCTGGTTGTGTTTGAGGAGCCAGCGGAGCCAGTGCAGATCTGAGTCCGACAGCGAGTCGAGGCGGCCGCATTGGGACACCAGATCGTCGATCTCGCCCAAGACGCGCTCGCGGTGGCCGACTGCGTAGGGCACAACGTCGTCCGCTTTGAGCGCGTATGCGCCCGCATGGGTCCAGGTCAGCTCGTGCAGCATTGTGAGACCCGTGCCGAGCGCCCGAGCGATTGCTGTCTCTTCAGCCGGAGTCAGCCGTGCACGGACGGCCGGATCCGAGAGTTGGAGGCCTGGCAGGTACGGCATGAGCGCGTAGCTCCAGCCGAAGATCTCACGGCTGGGTTCGATCAGGTAGGGCCAGGGGGCGCGAATGGGCGAGCGCGAGGCGATTTGGCTCGCAAAGTACCGCTCCCTGGGAAACTGCCAGTCGTAGTGGGGGCAGCCGCGCAGGATCCACTCGCCGGATTCGGTGGATAGCTGGACGTTTTGACCGAACTGGCCACCAGGGATGGGCGAGGCGCCGACGAGTCGGCCAAGGTCGAATCCATCGACGGCGGCTTGCAGCTGGGCGCCAGTCAACCGACCAAGTCGGTGTCCGTAGTCGCCGGTCAGCGCTTCAGGGTGGAGGCGGGTCACTCGCCGGTCCGAAGTGTCTGCGGCTTCACGTGAGCTTATCGAGGGCTGCGCGCGACCGGCCCGCTGGCGTGTAGCTTGGGCAGCGGGGTTCGGGCCAGCACGGAGACGGTTATGACTGACTTGCGCGACAAGATCATGGGATGCCTGCTCGGCGGCCTGCTGGGCGACGCAATGGGCGGGCCGGTCGAGGGCCTGCACTACGAGTTCATCGCGGAGCGCCACGGCGAGGTCACCACGTTGAAGGAGCACCGGGGACTCCAGCCGGGCGCGGGCACCGACGATTCCGCCCTGAAGCACATGCTCTGCGAGGCGATCAGGCGAACGAACGGCAACGTCAACGCGGCTGCCTGGGCCCAGGTCTGGCGCGAGCGCATGAACCCGTTCAAGTTCTATCCGCCGGTAGCCAGTTCCTTTTACAAGATCTCGATCGGCGGGGTCAGGGCCCGGGAGGCGGGCATCGGGAACATGATCTCCAACAGCACGGCGATGTGCATCTCGCCGATCGGCATCATCAACGCGGGCGACCCGCGCCGGGCGATGCTGGAGGCGTACGAGGTGACCAGCCTGATCCATCGCGGCTCGCCGCAGGACGGCGCCCTGGCCATGGCCGCCGCCACGGCCGCGGCCTTCGACCCGAACGCCGATGCCGAGTCAGTTATCGAGGCGGCAATCAGCAACCTGGATTCCGAAAGCGACGTGCCGGCAGCCATCGATACGGCGGTGAGCCTGGCCCGGAAGACGGGAGACTTTGCCGCGTTTCGAGCCGCCTACTACGCCAACCATCTCTGGGATTGGCCGCAGCAGCCCGAAGAGGGTCACAGCAATGCGGTGGACCCGCGCGAGTCGGCGTCCGTGGCGCTGGCGCTGCTGCTCCTGGCTGACGGCGATCCCAACGAGGTCGCGCTGATGTCGGCGAATTTCGGACGCGACGCCGACTCCATTGGCGCCATGGGCGGTCCGGTTGCCGGGGCGATGGCGGGGGCCAGCGGTATACGGCCGGAATGGGCCGACCAGGTGCAGGCGGCGACGCCGGTGGATCAGGAAGAGTTGGCGGATTCGCTGCTGGGAGTGCTGACGATGCGGTTGAACGCCGACCGGGCCCGGAGCGAGACGCTCCTGGCGTAGGTCCACACTGCCCGCACCGGTCTGGGCGGGCCTGGCAACCCTGGTCCGGTTCGCGCGGCGTCGTGGGCGGCCCTAAAGTACGGAGTCATGGCGACACCCCGCGTTCCTACGGTCACCCGCTTCTATCCCGCGCATGCCGAGCTGCAGGCGCGGTTTTACCGCGAAGCGCGGCGGATGCCGGTTGACACGAACGGCGCGGCAGCCTTTGAGGCGTGGCGCCAGGCAACGCGGCGGCACTTGTCGTCGATTACGGGGCTCGACAGCTTGCGGCCTGCGGATCCGGGTCCCGTCGTGACCGAGTCGGTGCAGTGTGAAGGCTATGTGCGGCAGCGGATGGAAATTCATACCGAGCCGGGCGTCGTGATGACCCTATACGCGCTGCTGCCGGACGACCTGCAGGCCGGCGAGCGGCGGCCGGTGGTCATCGCACCGCACGGGCACGGCAGCGGGGGCAAGAACATGACCGCCGGCCGGCGCGACATCCCGGCCGTGGCCGACACCATCGAGAAGCACAACGGCGCCTACGCGGAGCGCTATGCGCAAGCCGGGCTGATCGTGTTTGCGCCCGACGCGCGCGCGTTTGGCGAGCGACGCGAGCCGGTGGGGCAGGCGAACGACGAAGATTCGTTCATGCGGTCGACGTGCACGCCGCTGAATTTCGCGGCGATCTCGCTGGGGCAGACGGTGACCGGCATGTGGACCTGGGACCTGATGCGGCTGGTGGACTACGTGCAGACGCGGGACGACTGCGATCCCGAGCGTATTGCTTGCGCCGGACTGAGCGGCGGTGGGTTGCAGACGCTGTGGTTGGCCGCGATGGACGACCGCATCTGCGCCGCCGTCGTCAGCGGCTATTTCTACGGCTATCGGGACTCGCTGCTGGACATGAACAGCAACTGCGGCTGCAACTACGTCCCAGGGCTTTGGCAGGCCGTGGACATGGGCGATTTGGGCGCGCTGATCGCGCCGAGACCACTGCTGATCGAGACAGGCGACGAGGACCCGCTGAATGGGGCGCGCGGGCTGGACAACGTGTATGAACAGGTGTCGATCACGCGCGACGCCTACGAGTTACTGGACGCCGGCGAACTGCTGGTGCATGACGTGCAGCCGGGCGAGCACCAGTGGTTTGGGGTGACGGCGGAGCCGTGGTTGGTGGATTGGTTGACTGGAGATCGCCCCACGAGATGACGAAGGACCTCGCCACTGCATCTCCAGGCGAGATGCAAGGGGACGATGGGGAACGAGGCGTCGTCTACTACGGAGACAATCTGCCGATCCTGCAAGAGATGGCATCCCGGTCCGTCGATCTGATCTACACCGATCCGCCGTTCAACACGGGAAAGAAGCAGGCTCGGACTCAGTTGCGCACCGTCCAAGACCCCGGCGGTGATAGAACGGGTTTCATGGGACAACGCTATCGCTCGATCAAGGTTGGATCACAAGCATTCGATGACGACTTTGATGACTACCTGGCATTTCTCGAACCAAGGCTCGAAGAGGCACACCGCGTATTGAGCGACTCAGGTTCTTTATACCTTCATCTCGACTATCGCGAGGTTCATTACGCGAAGGTCTTACTGGATGGCATTTTTGGACGTGATTGCTTCCTCAACGAGGTGATCTGGGCTTACGACTACGGAGGCCGAACAAAAAGAAAATGGCCGCCGAAGCACGACAACATCCTGGTCTACGTGCGCGATCCCGAGCGCTACCACTTCAACGTGGACGACGTGGAACGCATTCCATACATGGCACCTGGATTGGTCGGACCCGAGAAGGCAGCGCGTGGAAAGCTCCCTACGGACACGTGGTGGCACACGATCGTGCCGACGAACGGCAGGGAACGCACGGGCTACCCGACGCAGAAGCCGCTTGGGATTGTGCGCCGCATCGTCCAGGCGTCCTCGAGACCTGGCGACACGGTGCTGGACTTCTTCGCGGGCAGCGGAACTCTCGGGGAAGCCGCCTACGAGCTTGGTCGGAGATTCGTGCTGATCGACGAAAACGAAGAAGCTGTTGCGGTCATGGCCAAGAGATTTGCCGACATGGACGCCGTGAGGTTCGCAGGACGCAATGCACGGCAACACCGGCTCGTTGAGAACCAAGGCCGCGTCCTTTCCTAGGTCGGCATCGGTATCGCCGGAGCGGTGGGCATGACCGGACTTGACTCCACGGAAATGGTCATCGGCGAGCGGCCGCAGTATTTCTTTGACAGCGGGCTGATCGAAGAGATTCAGAACATCAGGCGGACGGTGCATGCACCTAAGCAGCTCAGACGGAACCCGGTGCTGGAGCTGGATCGGCCGTGGGAGCACTTCACCAACTTTGGGGCGGACGACTGGGCGCTGTGGCGAGATGACGACGGCGGGTTTCACTGCCTGTATACCGACATGGCGCTGGACCGGGACAAGCTGATGCGCGAGGGCGGGACGATGATCGACTGGCACATCAGCCGGTTTCGGGTGATGTATGCGCGGTCACCGGACGGGCTGAACTGGGACAAGCCAGCCATGGGCATCGCGCGTGAGGGCGGGCACGACACCAACGTCGTCCTTGGCAGCGAGACGTACGGAAACGTCTGGGGTCCGGCCGTGCTGGACGATCCGCTGGAGCAGGATCCGGCGCGCCGCTACAAGATGCTCTACGAGCTGGGTCCGCCCGGCTTCCGGGTGGCTGACGAGACGCCGGGTGCGCACATCCGGCTGGCCTACTCACCGGACGGCGTCCATTGGACCGCTGCCGACGACGTGCCTGGCTTCGGGTCGCTGGGCGACCGGCTAGGCGACACGATCTTTCCGACGTTCGATCCCGATAGCGGCGTTTATCGCATCGTCACGCGCCACCCGCTGATGGAACTGGCGCCGCGCACGCGGCCGACCCACGCGCCGATGGTGGGCGGGGCGCCCAGCTTTGACGCGGTGATGGCTACGCCCAATCGGCGGGTCGTGCGCCGAATCTTCATGTGCGAGAGCCGCGACTTCGTGAACTGGAGCGAGCCGCGGCTGATCCTGGCGCCGGATCCCGGATTGGACAACCTGGACGTGGCCTTTTACGGGATGCGGCCGTTTCGGCTGGGCGGGCATTGGATCGGGTTCCTGGGCGTGTTTCACCAGGTGTCCAACACGTCAACGGTGGAACTGGTGCATAGCCGCGACGGACGGCAGTGGGAACGGCTGGCGCCCACCCATAACTGGATTGGCCTGGGGGAGCCAGGGAGCTGGTGCGCCAACCAGATCGGGATTCCACGCATCCTGGACGTGGGCGACGAGACTTGGGTTTATTTCGGCGGCGCCACTTCGCAGCACGATCTCTGGTACGCGGAGGATCAGAAGGAGCCGAAGAGCCATTCAGCGGGGGCCGCGAGCGATCCCCGGTACGCATTGGGCATCGGCAAGCTGCGGCGCAATGGGTTTGTGTCGGTCGGGGCCGGCGAAACGCGCGAGGGGATGGTGGCCACGCAGCCGTTCGTATCGGAGGGGGACCGGCTGGTCGTCAACGCCGCCTGCGGTACTGGCGGCTATCTCAAGGTCGAGGTTCGCGATGCAACCGACGGAGTGCTATCCGGTCGGGGACTTGAGGATTCCGATCCCTTCACCGGCGACAGCGTCCGTCACACCCTTACCTGGCAGGGCGACGCCAATCTGCCGATCCCCGAGAATGTCGACTCCGGCACCGTCTACACCCGGTTCATCCCGCACCGGCGGCTGCGATTCGTGATGAGGAACGCGGAGTTGTATTCGTTCACCGTCGAAAGGTCGGGCGAGGGGTAGGCAGCCCGATCCTGACGCACCGCTACCCTGGCTCAGGCCGTTTCAGGAACCGACGAACCGGACGATTAACCCGGTGATCGTCCCGGCGGCTGCAACCGACCCAATCACGGTAACGACCATCCAGCGGGTCAGGCTGTGAAGGTCGGACTTCCACTCGGCGCGCATGGCCTCAAGGTCAGCCTTGGTTGCCAACGTTGGGAGCGTGGTTTCAATGGCCGTCAGGCGCCGCTCAATCTCGATGGCGGTCAGGTCAACCGTCATTCCGGTTTTTTCCCTCTACCGCCCATGGTTGTCCGTCTCACAGTCTAGTGCCCGGCGTGGGGACGGTTCCTAGCAGCGACGCACTGCGCCAGCGCCGTTGCCGCTTACACTCGCTTCACTAGTGACCGGAAGCTGAGGTTCGTGGTGCGAGACGTTGAGACGCTTCCCATTGCCACTCAGCCGGCGGTCGGCAGGTAGCGCACGTGTCATCGGCATTCGCTGAGGCCCTGGATGCCGGGGACACCGCTGCCATCCGAGGCGCGGCCAAGGCGGACCTGCACTCGCATCTGTACTTTGCCGCCCCGATTGCCGACGTGGAACGATGGCTGGGCCGTGCCATTGCACGTCCGCCGGCCAGGATGGATGGGCTGGACGGCATGCGAGCTTACGCCGGCCGGGCAATCAACCCCTACATGAACAACTGGCCGGCCTTCGAATTCACGGCAGGCGCCGCAGTGCGGCACGCGCTCAGCGACGGCGTCGTCCTGCTTGAATCAAGCTTCGACATCTGGGCCGTTCGGCACCATCCGGATGGGCTCCGCGGCCTTGCGGCGTTTGCCGCGTCGCTGGAGTCGCAGTTCCGTGGCCAGGTCGACTTTCGGCCGGAACTGGGGTTCTCACGCTCCTACGTAGCAAAGACTGATTTGATGACTTCGCTATCCGAAGCCATCGAGACAGGCGTGTTTCGGTCGATCGACATGTACGCATACGAGCAGGATTGCGATCCTGAAACCGTGCGATGGATCTACGAGAAAGCTCAATCGGCTGGCATGAAGCTGAAGACGCACGTCGGCGAGTTCGGGGGCGCCGACGAGGTAAAGCGGACCGTGGAGATTCTTCAACTCGATGAAGTGCAGCATGGAATCGCCGCGGCGGAGTCCAAGGCCGTGATGAACTGGCTGGCCGACAATCGAATTCGGCTGAACGTCTGCCCGACGAGCAACGTGATGCTGCGGGCGGTGGCAGACCTGGAGTCCCACCCGATTCGCGCGCTATACGACCACGGGGTGGACGTCACGATTAACACGGACGACCTGATGATCTTTGGGCAGAGCGTTTCGGACGAATACATGAATCTCTACCGAGCCGGTGTGTTTACAGCCGATGAGCTTGAGGAGATTCGGCTGCGGTCTCTCCGCCGACAGTCAGAGTCTCTGACGTAAGCGGAATTGAATCTGTTCAGGGGCATCGGCACTCGTGCCCTTGCAGCCGTGTGCCGTGCACCGGCTCCAGTCGATTTCCGGCGATCCGGCGGTAGTAGCAGCTATGCCGCGCCACGCCGTCCTGGACCGTGTGGCACACGCCCTCATTGCGCAGCCTGACCAGATATAGGAGCGAGTTCTGCTCGCAGTTCACACGAATTTCGACGAGGTCCAGGAAGTTGCCGGAGGTCTCGCCCTTGATCCACAGGCGGTCTCGCGACAGACTCCAGAACGCCGCAACGCCGTGCTGCAAGGTGTAGTCCAGCGCCTCTCGGTTGGCGTGCGCCAGGACCAGCACGTCGCGCGACGTGACGTCTTGCGCGACCACGGGTACTACCCCGTCTCCGCTGGCGGAGAAGAAGCGCCCGAAGTCCAGCGCGATGTCGCTACCTTCCTCAAGTTCGGCGGTCGACAGCGTTGCAGGATCTCGCCAAGCCATAGATAGTCCCCGTACCACGATTCCAGGTGAAGCGGCTGAACGAAGACTACGCCGTTCTCAAGTCTCCGTGGTCGCCGCGAGTGGATTGAATGCGCCCTAGGTCTCCCGCCAGGGCAGGCGCCACAGGCCAAGACCCATGGTGACAGCCGCGTAGGCTGCCAGCACCGAAAGCTCCAGCCAGACGTCCAGACGTCCCCCGAGCGATGCGGCGATGGCGTCGGCCGCGTAGCGCAGCGGCGACACGTAGCCGAACCACTGCAACAGAAGAGGCGCCGACTCCAAGGTGAAGTACACCGGAGAGATGATGACCAACACGATGGCGATGAGGCTGGCAATGATGTTTCCCACCGGCAGCGACGGCGCGAAGCTCATCACGAACAGGACGATGCCGGCCAAGGCCAGAACCGTCAGCAGCAACGCGGGGGCTAGCGCCCAGGTCGGGGCAATCTCCACACCGGCGATAAGGGCGAAGCCCAGTAGAAACAGTGCGGAAAGAGATCCCGACACCGCGGTGTACAACAGCGTTCCGACAACATAGGCGGCCTTGGGGACGGGCATGGTGATGACGAGCTTGAGATGCCCCATGAATCGCTGCGCCACGATCTGCTGCCCGACGAGCATGGCGGTACTGAAGGAAACCCCGAAAATCAGCGTTCCGGCCAGTAGGCGCTGCCAGACGGCCGCGTCGTCAGGCGCAATTGAGCGAAAGACGTAGAACATGGGAATCGGGAATACCAGGGTTCCCAGGACGATGAGATACCACTGGCGGACCATCGGAAGCGCATGGATCTCAAACACCGCCAGCGAATCGCTTACGAACTTGCGCGGGCCGGGAGTGTTGAGGCGGCCAGTTCGCGGCATCGTGCTTGGTTTCTTCATGAGCGTCTGTCCGGAAACTCGGCGACAAGCTCCACGAGCCGACGGTTTCGACAATCCACGGCCGCAACGGCCGGCAGCCCAAGCTGGGACCAGATCTCGAGCGCGGCGCGATCGGTCAACCTGGCCAGGTAGAGGGCCATGACCGTTCCGTGCGTCACCAGCACCCAGGGCCCAGACGTTCGCTTTGTGACGCGGTCGATAGCCGACTTGAGGCGCTGCAGCGCTTGACTGCCTGACTCACGACCGAACACGACATCGTCGGGATTCGCGAAGAGCGCTTGCAACTCTTGCCGCCTCGTTGCCGCATCGCGCCACTTCACGCCGGTCCGGTCGTGCTCGCGCAGGTCGGGCACGACGTTCACATCGAGGCTGCAGTGCCGCGCGATGATCTTTGCTGTGTCCGAGGCTTTGCGTTCGTCACTTGAGCAGATCAGCCTGGGATTGAATCCGGCGACGTATTCCGCCGCTCGAACGGCCAGCCTCCGTCCTTCGTCGCTCAGCGGCCAGTCCCGGTAGCTCATGCCGTTCGAAATGCATGGCCTGGAGTGCCGGACGAGCAGCAGAGGCTGGCCGCTGGTTCCCGTCGCAGGGTCTGGCGGATCACTCTGCTGCATTGGCCCCGCCCTCATCGCGCGTTTTCTGCGTCAGCGCCAGGTACACGTCCTCCAGGCTCGTGCGCACGACCGAGTACTCGTCGACACCCTGGGCCCTTAGTTGGCCGGCCAGGGCGAGATGGTCGTCGCCGTAGACGGTCTGTTGGCCCCCGGACGACTCGTAGATCAGCTTGTATTCGTGCCCGATGGAGGACCGCAGGTTGGCGATGGTGTCCAGGGAGATCAGGCGACCGTCCTGGATGATGCCAATGCGGTCGCAGAGCGTCTCGGCCTCTTCCATGTAGTGGGTGGTCAGGAGCACGGCGCCGTCGCGCCGGCGGTAGCTCTGCAAGACCTCCCAAAGTCGTTGGCGGGACTCCACGTCCAGGCCGACCGTAGGTTCGTCGAGGATCAGCACGTCCGGCTCCGCCAGCATGGCGATGCCGACCAGGAGGCGGCGGCGCAAGCCGCCTGACAGCCTTTCGCTATTGAAGTCTCGGTGAGCCGTCAGGTCGAGTTCCTCAATCAGTTCGTCGGCACGCATCCGTGCATTGCGCCGCGATAGCCCGCGCAGGACGCCGAAGATGCGCAGGTGCTGGTACACCGACAGCCCGTAGAAAAGCCGAGCCTCTTGCGGCACTACCCCAATGCGTGACTTGGCGGCGTCAGGATTGGACACGGCGTCGATGCCGACCACGCGCACCTCGCCGGAGGTTGGGAGCAGTTCCGTCGTGATCTGACGAACCAGCGTGGTCTTTCCCGCGCCGTTGGGCCCCAGCACCCCCAGCGCCTCGCCCCAGTTGACGGTTAGCGAGATGTCCCGGTTGGCGTGCGGACCGTCCTTGTAACGCTTGTTGAGGTTGCGGACCTCGATGGGCGGGGGGCGCTTCGAAGTGCTCATGGAGTGTGTTCGCACACCGGCTCTGAGAAACCTCTCCGCCAAGCATGCCCGAAACCGTTGCCCTCTGAATCCGCCACGTGGAGCTTGCGGGCAATTCAACGCGCCGACGAAGGGCTCTCTCGCGGCGGCACCGCCTACACTTGCCATGCGCGGCCGCCTTCCCGACGGGAGCCGAAGCATGAAGCTCACCAGCCAGCAGCGCACCTACTTCGAGACGTTTGGGTACCTGGGATTCCCAGGACTGTTCGCAGAGGAGGCCGAGGCGATCACCGCGGAATTCGAGC
>VXPS01000334.1 GCA_009839425.1 Chloroflexota bacterium | reverse complement strand
TCCCGGGTCCCCACCCGCCCTACGACCCCACGCCCGACGCGCTGGCGCCCTACCTGGACCGCGACCTGCCCATCCGCCCGGTCTCACAGGCTGATTTGAACGGCCAGCCCGAGGCGCTGCGCGTCATGCGCGAGCACAACACCGAGGTCGACCACGACTCCGTCATGCACATCGTTGACCCGCCGCCGGAGTCTCGGCACCGCCAACGCGCGCACTACCTGGCCAACGTGACGATGATCGACACGCAGATGGGCGAACTCATGGACGCCCTCGAACGCAACGGCTACGCCGACGACTGCGTGGTCATCTTCACCTCCGACCACGGCGACTGCCTGGGCGACCACGGCCACATCCAGAAGTGGACCATGTACGACACGATCACCCGCGTGCCCTGCGTCGTCTGGTCGCCAAATCGGTTCGTCGGCGGCCGCCGGATCGACGACCTGGTCCAGTGGTTCGACCTGGGCCCGACCATCCTGGAACTCGCCGGCTGCCAGCCGAACCCGTCCATGGAAGCCCGCTCACTACTTCCCGCACTCGAAGGCGGCCAGGCCCCGCGTCGCGACTATGTCTTCACCGAACAGGGCCGCGACGACGGCAACGGCCTCCACGTCGACCTGGTCACCGCCGTCCGCAGCCAGACCTGGAAGCTCGTGCACTTCCTCGGCGAGGACGACGGCCAACTCTTCAACCTCCAGAACGACCCCCACGAAGAATGCAACCTCTGGAACGACCCGTTCGCCGCCCGCGCCCGCCGCGAACTCCTCGACGCCCTGCGCGACTGGCGCCTGTCCAGCGGCGTCACCACCGCCAACTGGGCCGAGGACGCACGCTAGCCACTGCTCGCACTCGCCGACCACTAGACTGCGGGCCATGAAGCAGCCCGATCTGCCCATCACCATCCGCGGCTACGACCCCGGCGACCAGGACCGCATTCGCGAGTTGACCCTGGAAGGCTTCGACGGCGTCAGCATCGACCAGAACGCCGATGCGCTGCTGGCCCTGGACTCGGAGCCGCTCTGGGAGACGCGCAAGTGGGCCGGCGTGCAGGCGGAGCTTGATGCTTCACCGTCCGACCACTTCGTGGCCGAGCTGGACGGCGAGGTCATCGGCTACATCACCACCCACCCGCAACCGGCCGCCGGCATTGGGCTGATTCCCAATATGGCCGTGGACGCCCGCTATCGGCGGCGGGGCGTTGCCTCGCGCCTCATCGAGCACGCCCTCGACTACCTGCTGGCCTGCGGCATGCGCGTCGCCAAGATCGAGACGCTGGTGCAGAACGCCCAGGGCCAGAGCCTCTACCCGAGTTTCGGCTTCCAGGAAGTCGCCCGCCAGATCCACTACGTGCGCCGCCTGGACGACTGATTCGGCGTTGGCCCGCTAGCGCCAGTCGAACAAGCAGCCCACCAGCGACGGCTCGAAGTCGAACAGCAGGTCGTAGATCGGCTCGAACTCGCTGCCCTTCACCCGGTGCGTGATCAGCGGGTCCAGCGTGATTCGTCCGGCTGCCGCCATCCGCATTGCCACCGCCACGTCGCGGCGCGCCGACCAGTGCACCGCCAGCGCGTTCAAAAACGGGTTGTCCTCGGCGTCCGGCTGACGGATCGAATCGTGCGCGCCGATGATCGTCAGCCCTTTCTTATGCACGTCGCGGTAGAAATTGACGCTCTCCGTGGAGCCTCGGGTGCTGCCCAGCAGCACCACCCGCGCCAGGTGGCCGGCCATGATGAACGCGTCGTTGATTGGCGCCGGGAAGCCGGTGGACTCGATCACCACCGGCGGCCCGCCCGTGTGGCCCTCGGCCAGCGCGGCGCGCTCCTCCTCGGAGGCCGGGTCCATGCTCTCGAGCCACGGCACGGCTTCCGCCATGGCCCGGCGCTGAGGATCCAGGTCCGCCACGAGCACGCGCCCGGCCCCCGCAACATAGGCCCACTGCGCGGCCAGCTGCCCGATCAGGCCGCCGCCAATAACCAGCACGGTCTCGCCTAGCTCGACCCGCGCCTTGCGCACCGCCTGCATGGTGATCCGCAGCAGGGTGTGGAACGCCGCGTCCTGGTCGGCCACGTCGTCGTCGACCATGAACACGTCGCTCATGGGGGCCAGGTCAGCCGTGCCGTGCCGTCCCCTGGTCAGCACCCGCGCGCCCGGCGCCAGCTCTACGCCCTCGCCCGCCGCCACGACCTCGCCCACCGCGCTGTATCCCACGTTGCGCGGCCATATCTGGGACGGCGTATTCGGCAGCTGCAGCAGCGAGGCCCGCTCCGTGCCGGGCGACATGGCCGTAACGTGATGGCGCACCAGGACTTCGCCGGGGCCCGGGTCGCCCAGCTCAATCGTCTCCATCTGAATCGTCTCGACCGAGTGACTGACCAGGACTTGCGCTTGCATGCGACCGGCCGCCTTGGGCTGCCATCCGAACAACGGAAGACTGCCACAGCCGCCCATTGCGCGTACGATGCAGGCTCCCGGCGCCTACCTGGAGCATTCATGCAGATCACCAAAGTCGAACCGCTGTTCCTGGACCAATACCTGCTGGTGCAGGTGCATACCGACAACGGGTTGGTGGGCCTGGGCGAGTCCGGCTCATGGGGCTTCCTGGAAGCCTCCGCCGCCGCCATCGAGAAGATGGGTCGCTATCTGATTGGCGAGGACCCGCTGCGGATCGAGCACCACTGGCAGTACATGTACCGCTGGAGCCACTTCCGCGGCGCCGCGGTCATGGGCGCGCTCAGCGCCATCGACATCGCCCTCTGGGACATCGCCGGCAAGTACTTCGAGGTTCCCGTCTACCAGCTCCTTGGCGGCCACGTCCGCGACCGTTGTCGCGTCTACTACCACGTCCTCGGCGACACCCGCGAAGCCCTCGTGCAGGGTGTGGCTAACGCGCGCAAGGAAGGCTATACCGCCGTCGGTCACCTCTCACCGTTCCTGGACGAAGAACGTGACGTCATCTACTTCAAAACGCACGTCGACAAGATCGAAGACGCCACCGAGGCCGTGCGGCTCTACCGCGAAGCCGCTGGCAACGAGGTGGACCTGTGCGTCGAAATCCACCGTCGCATGACCCCCACCGAGGCTGTCCAACTGGGCCGCGCCATTGAGAAGTACACCCCGTATTTCTTCGAGGACCCGGTCACGCCCGACAACCTGGACGAGATGGCCTACGTGGCCTCCAAGATCAACATCCCCATTGCCACCGGCGAACGTTTCAGCTCCATCTGGGAGTTCGACATGTGCCTGCGTCGCGACGCCGTGCAGTACGTGCGGCCGGACGTGTGCATGGTCGGCGGCATCACGGGAAGCAAAAAGGTCGCCGCCCTGGCCGAGGCGCGGCATGTGGGCGTCGTCCCGCACAACCCGCTCAGCCCGGTCAGCACCGCTGCTTGCCTGCAGGTGGCTGCTGCGGTCCCCAACTTCGCGCTCCAGGAGTTGCCGCTCGGCGAGACTGTGCCGCGTACGATGCAGGCTCCCGGCGCCTACCTGGAGCATTCATGCAGATCACCAAAGTCGAACCGCTGTTCCTGGACCAATACCTGCTGGTGCAGGTGCATACCGACAACGGGTTGGTGGGCCTGGGCGAGTCCGGCTCATGGGGCTTCCTGGAAGCCTCCGCCGCCGCCATCGAGAAGATGGGTCGCTATCTGATTGGCGAGGACCCGCTGCGGATCGAGCACCACTGGCAGTACATGTACCGCTGGAGCCACTTCCGCGGCGCCGCGGTCATGGGCGCGCTCAGCGCCATCGACATCGCCCTCTGGGACATCGCCGGCAAGTACTTCGAGGTTCCCGTCTACCAGCTCCTTGGCGGCCACGTCCGCGACCGTTGTCGCGTCTACTACCACGTCCTCGGCGACACCCGCGAAGCCCTCGTGCAGGGTGTGGCTAACGCGCGCAAGGAAGGCTATACCGCCGTCGGTCACCTCTCACCGTTCCTGGACGAAGAACGTGACGTCATCTACTTCAAAACGCACGTCGACAAGATCGAAGACGCCACCGAGGCCGTGCGGCTCTACCGCGAAGCCGCTGGCAACGAGGTGGACCTGTGCGTCGAAATCCACCGTCGCATGACCCCCACCGAGGCTGTCCAACTGGGCCGCGCCATTGAGAAGTACACCCCGTATTTCTTCGAGGACCCGGTCACGCCCGACAACCTGGACGAGATGGCCTACGTGGCCTCCAAGATCAACATCCCCATTGCCACCGGCGAACGTTTCAGCTCCATCTGGGAGTTCGACATGTGCCTGCGTCGCGACGCCGTGCAGTACGTGCGGCCGGACGTGTGCATGGTCGGCGGCATCACGGGAAGCAAAAAGGTCGCCGCCCTGGCCGAGGCGCGGCATGTGGGCGTCGTCCCGCACAACCCGCTCAGCCCGGTCAGCACCGCTGCTTGCCTGCAGGTGGCTGCTGCGGTCCCCAACTTCGCGCTCCAGGAGTTGCCGCTCGGCGAGACTGTGCCGCCCAAGAGCGCCATGGTGGACGGCATCCACCCCCACGACGGCGAGGGCTACATCCGCCTCACCGACCGTCCCGGCATCGGCGTCACCCTCAAACCCGACGCCGCCCAAAACGCCCCCTACAAACCCCGTGAAATCCACACCCGCCTCGGCGCCGACGGGGCGGTGGTCGATCAGTAGGCTGGCCGCGACCTAATCCGCCTGCTCCTCCAACTCCGCCACACGCGCCAAGGCCTCGGCCCAGATGTCGGCCGGGATGGCTGAGGTGGCCTCGCGGACGTTGGTCTCCATCTCGTAGGCCGAGGCCGCGCCGGTGAGGACCACGTCGATGTCCTCGTTGGCCAGCACGAAACGCATGTTCAGGTGGCGCAGGTCCACCTGGCGCTCGCGGCACCACGTCCACCATTCGCGGGCGCGCTGGATGTCCTCCGGCGGGTACAGGTCCGCCAGGTTAGGCCGGACCTTCAGCGCGATCATCGGGTCGCCGTGTGCCAGCAGTCCCTGCAACTGCGGCGAGCCCAGGATCACGCCCACGCCGTTGGCCTTGGCATGGCGGATCAGCGGCGCGGCCGTCTGGCGCACCAGGCTGTAGTCGGCGTACGTCAGGATCGCGTCCACCCGGCCAGCGTCGATGGCCTGCCGGTGGAAGTTCAGATCCCGCACGCCCAGTCCGATCGCTTCCAGTCGGCCTTCGTCCCGCAGCGCTTCCAGCGTGTCGAAGCCGTCGCCGGCGGCGAACACCGGCTCCATCGTCACCGGGTCGTGGATCAGCACCAGGTCCAGCTTCTCGCGGCCCAGCAGCCGCGAACTGTCGTCCAGCGACCAGCGCAGGTCCTCGGCCGTGTAGCTGTGCGGACGGCTGGCATGCGTTCCCACCTTGGTGGAGATCAGCAACTCCGGCAGGTCCATGCCCTCCATGGCCCTTCCCAGGTTTTCCTGGCTGTTGCCGTAGAGCGGCGAGGTGTCCAGGTAGCGCACTCCCAGGTCGTACATGCGTTGCAGCGTGGCGCGCACCTCGGGAATGGTGATCGCGTGCACCATCCCGCCCATGTGCGCCGCCCCCAGCGCAAGCCGGGTTGGCCGCAGGTTCGTCTGGCCCAGCCGGCGTCGTTCCAGTGCGCTCATTGGACTACACCCATCCGTGTTGGATCTGTACGGGCTCACCCGCGGCCTGGTTCGTCCACTCCTCGCCCGACTCCAGCACCACTTCACTGCGGGTGAGCTCCGAGGTCTCCGCGGCCAGCAGGATTTCCATGATGTGCCGCCCGTATTCCCCGGGCACCGGGCTCTCGATGTCCTGCTCGATGGCCTCGGCGAACCGTCCCCACTCCTGCCGCATGTTCTGCGGCCAGTAGTCGTACTCCACTTCGTCCCAGGTGTTGTTCTTGCCGATCCAGAGGCCGCGGCCGGAGGCGCTGTGCGCGAACTTCAGGCTCCCGTTGGCGCAAATCACGTGCGTGTCGTGGATCGGTCCGCCGTCGGCAAAGCCCACCGACACCGCCACCCCCGCCAGGCCGTTCTTATAGCGGATAAAGGCCGTGGCCGAATCGTCGCCCGCCTGGTAGTGCGCCCGCGTGCCGATCGAAGCTGAAACCGAGGCCGCCTGTGACCCCATGAACCACGTCACCCGGTCCACCACGTGCACCCCGTTGCTCAGCCACATGCCCCCGCCGTGATAGCGGCTGCGGTACTGCGGCCGACGGTTGGCGTGGTTCCAGTTCTTGGACATGTAGCTCACGATGGTGATCAGGGGACCCAGCTCGCCCGAGTCCAGGATCTCCTTCGCCTTGATGTTCACCGGCAGAAAGTGGTTGGTCAGGCCCACCATCAGCTTCACGCCGTTGGCGTGGGCAGCCGCGATCATCTCGTCGCACTGCTCCAGCGTTAGCGCCATCGGCTTTTCCACCAGCACGTGCTTGCCTGCGTTCAGGGCGTCCACGCTCAGCCGGTGGTGCAGCTGGTGACCCAGCACCACGCCTACGGCGTCGATGTCGGGATCCTCCAGCAGTTCCGTGTGCGACGCGTAACCCTTCGGGACGTCATAGGCGTCCATGTACTCGGCGCGCGTGGCCTCGATCAGATCGGCACAGGCCACGATCTCCACGTCGTCCAATTCCGCGATGCCCTGCGCATGAGAACGGGCGATGCCGCCCAAGCCAATCATTCCAACTCGCAACATCCTGACGGGTCCCCGGGCGAGCAGCCATGCGGACCGTGCCAGCCATGCGCGTGGGCGTCAATTGCGGCCACGGGCCGACCGCCTTGTCGTGGGTGATTCTTGTCGCGCCACACTGCGACGTGCCCTGAACCCCAGCCATGCGGACCTTGCGAGTCCAGCGGCCCAGACGTGCTGACGACTGCTCGCGACCCCTTCCCGATTCGCCGTTGATTCCGGGTAATATTGGCGACTGGCTGGTGGAATCAAGCCGTGATTTCCAGGCGTCGCGTCATTCGTCTTGCGCCTGCCCTGCTGCTGGCCGTGGGCGCGGGTGCCGCCTGCAGCGGGTCCGATGCCGACGCCCCGGGAGGCTACAGCTTCCCCAGGGTTGGGGACGGGCACCAGTACTACATCTCCGAAGAGGAACGCGCGAAGCTGCAAGAGCAGGCCGCCGCTGGGTACACTCCCACCCCCACCTCCGGTAGCTGACGAGCGGAACAAGACCAGTGAAGTCACGTCGGGACATCCTGAGATTGGCGTCTGTCGCCTTGCTCGGGCTGTCGGCCCTGGGCGCCTGCGGCAGCGAGGTCGATGCCCCGGGCGGCTACGCGTTCCCTAAGCAGCGCCCCAGCAGCGACGACTACATGAGCGACGAAGACCGTGAAAAGCTCCGCCAGAAAGCCCTCGCCGACAAGGCCGACCGCGAGAGCCAACAAGCCCAGCAGGCAACCCCCGCCAGCGGCGGCTAGGCTCTAAGGCTCGCGCACGCCGCTTGTGAAGGCGGCCTCTCTGTTCTGAGGTTCGCAATGGGTGTCCTGGAGCAATTCAGCCTGGCTGGCACGACGGCGCTGGTTACTGGCGGCGGAACCGGTATTGGCAAGGCGCTGGCGGTTGGGTTTGCCGAGGCCGGCGCCGACGTGGTGGTGTGTGGCCGAACGCAGGCGACCCTGGACGACGCGGCAGCCGCCATCGAAGACACGGGCCAGCGCGCCCTGGCGTTGACCGCCGATGTGACGAAGGCGGACGAAGTCAGCACGTTGATCGACCGGATCGTGGACGCCTGGGGCCGGCTGGACATCGCTTGCAACAACGCGGGGGTCAATAACTGGGTGGACGCGGCGGGTATGTCGGAAGAGGACTGGGACTGGATCTACGACACCAACGTCAAGGGTGCGTTTCTCTGCTCGCAGGCCGAAGCCCGCGTGATGATTGCCGCCGGCCGCGGCTCGATCATCAACCTGGCGTCGATCTCCGCCATCATCACCAACCGGCCGCAGCCGCAGTCGCACTACAACTCGTCGAAGGCTGCCCTGGTGCAGTTGAGCAAGTCGTTGGCCGCCGAGTGGGCGCCGCACGGCGTGCGGGTGAACTCGCTGAGCCCCGGCTACACCCTCACCGAGATGGCCGACGCCCCCCGAACCCGCGAGGCCCAGCCGATCTGGAATCGCGACACCCCGCTGGGCCGCATGGCCGAGGTCGAGGAAATGCAGGGCGCCGCCGTCTTCCTGGCCTCGGACGCCTCCTCCTACGTGACCGGCCACGACCTGATCGTCGACGGCGGCTTTACCGTCTGGTAGATCCGCGCGGCCACTCGCGACCGGCTGATGGTCACAACGAATTGTTGATGCGGGACCGGCACCGGTGACCGTCAACCATTCGGCGACCGCCAAAGCGACGAAACCGTGAGACGCAGATCCTGTGGCGCTGTCGCCGTCGTCGTGCTCCTGTGGCTTGCACAGGTATCCGGGTCCGGCAGAGTCCTGGCGGATACACCGGAAGAATGGATGCCGGATCCAGCTCTCCGTGCGGCCGTTGGCCAGATACTCAATGTCCCGGAAGGCGTCGCCCTGCAACAGCGGGACATGCGGCAGCTCAACAACCTGGCCATCCCGTCAATGGCAATAGCCGACTTGACCGGCCTTGAACACGCCGCCGGATTGACGACCCTGGTGGCGATCGACAATCAAATCAGCGATCTGCGTCCGCTCGCCGGTCTGGAAGGGCTCCGGTTCCTGGATCTGGGCGGCAATCAGATTGAGGACCTGTCGCCGCTGCAAGGGCTTCATAACCTCGAAGTGCTGCGTTTGTGGGGAAACCGGGTTAGAGATGTTTGGCCGTTGGCCGGGCTAACGCAATTGAGGGAGCTATGGCTCAACGATAACAGAATCAGCAGCTTTTCGCAGCTTGATGGCTTACAGCTGGAGACTCTTACCAAAGGAGACCAATTGTGCGATGTCTCCAGGCTACCGTCGGTGCCTCGAGTCGAGAACCGATCGTATCCCTCAGCTTTCGGGGCATGGCACCTGATCACGAATCTGCCTGCCGCGACTGAAGTGGAGCAACTTGCCAAGCATGACCTGTACTTTAGCGATCCGCAGTTTGGACTCTACTTCGTGGAAGACGACTCCGGTTTCTATGTGGCGGGAGACGTCGAGCAGGCAATAAGACAACGAGATGACCTACTGGCACTAAACCCAAATATGATTACCCTGGTAGTCGTTCAATACTATAGCGGCGTACGGCCTGATCGCTATCCTGAAGACTGGCCACTATGGTTGCGCGATGAGGAGGGGAATCGAGTCATTGACATCTGGGGCGAGGCGCTACTTGACTTTACGCTACCTGAAACCCAGGCATGGCTGTTCGCCCAGGTGGAGGCGGTTTCCAGGTGCGGACTGTATGACGGTGTTTTTCTGGATCATTGGAGTGAGGGCCTTCGACTGCATGACTACCGGACGTTGGAAGAGGAGTTGGAGGCGCGCGACCGCATATTGAGGGGCATTCGGGAGATCGCCGGTGATGACTTCCTGATTTTGGTGAACTCGAACCACGACAAGATTCCCAGATGGTCACAGTTTGTGAATGGGCTGTTTATGGAGACGTTGCCTGATTTGGGTATAGGATTCGGTTCAATTGGAGACTTGAGTGAATTTGTGAGCGCGGGTTATTCGCCTGCGTTGCTTGGTGAACTGGAGGAGACACTGCTCTGGGCGGAGTCGCATTTGCAGGAGCCACGCATAAATGCTCTGGAAGGTCGTGCGCTGACTGCTGAAGCGGAAGACTCCCCACGCAACCGGCAGTGGATGCGTCTGTTCACTACGATGAGCCTTACGCTATCTGATGGTTATTCTGTTCTCGCCGAGGGAAGTCCCCATCACTATCACTACTGGTACGACTTTTGGGATGCGGATCTTGGTCACCCGGTTGGCGCGAAGGGCCAGCACTACCGGGACCAAGAGGGCACCTATATCCGGGAGTTCAGTAATGGTTGGGCCGTCTATAACCGGAGCGACGCTTCGCGAGTCATCACGTTCCCTGAAAGAGTGTCAGGTGTAACGAGCGGAGTTCGCGATCAGCGCTGGCACGCCATCGGTGATCTGGATGGCGAGATCTATCTGAAATCAAGTGGAATTCCGGCGGACATCGACGGCGGTGACTTCTTCTAACGCACTCTCTGGCATGTCTCGCTTGGGTCACGGACGCGCCCTACGCTCGTCGCAGGGCCTGACCCCGGCGGTACGTCGCAACCCGCCAGAGCCACTCGGCCGGACCGAAGCGGAACCGGTTCATCCAAGCCTGTGACCACCACAGCTGCAGCGACCACACGGCCAGGACGAACAGCAGAATGCCCGCGCGATTCACGGGCGCGGCGTCCAGGACTGTCGTGAGGACCAGCACGCCCAGCACCGTCTGCGACAGGTAGTTGGTGAGGGCCATCCGGCCGACGGCGCGGAAGCGCTGTTTCGGGGCGCTGTCCAGGCCTCGATTCCAGAGAACGATCAGGCTCATATAGCCCAACGAAGCCGGGATCGTGCCGAGGGTATTGGGGACCTGCCCGATGAACGCCACGTCCCTCGAATAGTCGCCAAGCGCCGTAATCAAGACGCCGATCGCGGCGAGCGCCAGGCCGACGCCAATGCCAATTCCGGCCACGAATCGGTACGTCCTGGCTGACCAATCTCCCTGCATGAATCCCAGGCGATAAAGCCCGGCGCCCATCAGGATCAGGCCCAGGCCGCGCAGGAAATAGCCGAGGAGGGTGAGTCCCAGCACTGCGCCGTTGAGTCCGGCGAAGTCGACCTCGTCTCCCTGGGATGGCGCCCATAGCCCGCTGAGCGCGACGTCGGTTGCGTTGGTGACGGCTTGATTCACGAGCAGCATGGGAACGGACAGCAGGAAGACGCTGGCGCCGACGCCGATCAGCCACGGGCCCGGGAGTTTCCGCAAGGCGATGAGGAACAGGGCTGATACGGCATAGACGATCAGCACGTCGCCTTCCCACAGCAGGCTGTGCAGGATGCCGATGCCCAGCAGCAAGGCGTTGCGCCAGAGATTCAGCCGAACGGGACGACCGCCCCTGGCCTCGGCTCGTTCGATGAACAGCAGAATCCCGGCCCCAAAGAGCAGCGAGAAGAGCCCCATGAACTTCTGGTCGACGAAAATCTCGCCGCCAATGCCGACCACCCAGTCCAGCCAGGACTCCGAACCGCCCGCGCTCAGGTTGAGGTAGGGCACGCGACCAAATTTGAAGTGCACGACGTTCATCAGCAGGATCCCCAGCACAGCCACGCCGCGCACCAGGTCCAGGCTGGTAATGCGCGCGGATTCGGCTACCGGTTCGGCATTGGTTGGCTGAGGTGTTTCGGACATTGGTCAGGCTTTGTGGGTGAAGGTGTTCGCCTCAAAGGGCATTGTCAATCCTCTGGTCGTTTCGCGAGTTCCTCCGCCGTCGGTCTGGATGGGGGCTTGACGGTCCGGTCGCGCGGTGGGGGATAAAGGGGGAACGGGGGGGGGGGGGGGGGGGGGGGGGGGGGGGGGGGGGGGGGGGGGGGGGG
>VXPS01000063.1 GCA_009839425.1 Chloroflexota bacterium | reverse complement strand
TGCGGAAAACGGCGCCTACGTGCTGCAACCCAATGTGCCGTTGATCCACGCCTATACGGCGGACCTGATGCGGCGCGGCGAGTCGCTGCCGCCGGTCGACGGGGAGCCCCAGGTGGAGCTGGCCAACCGGCAGCAGCCGGCGTCCTAGGACCGCCGCGCCACTACGTAGAGTTCCGACGGCTCGTAGGCCACCTCGAGGAAGCGCCGCAACACGTTGGCGATTCGCTCCAACTCCTGCCGCGTGTGCAGCAGGCCGTCGGAGATGTCGTGGATGGCGCGTTCCAGATTCCGGCCGTAGTCCGAGTCGGCCAGTCGCGCCGCGACCCAACGCGAAGCCGGCGAAGCCGACGGGTTGGGCGTGCCCCCGGCAGGCGTCGGCGGTTGCAGTCCCAGATCAGCCAGATCGACCGGCAGCCCGCGTTCGGACTCCGGATTGACGCCGGCCGAGACTGCCTCCAGTCCGGCGCCGGTGGTGAGGAATTCGATCAGGTCGCGATCGTAGGGTCGCACGTGCGTTGGGTCGCGCCAGAACTCGTGGGCGATGGTGGGAAGGCTGCCCGGGTTGGGCGTGGCGATGATGAGCCGGCCGTCCGGCCGCAGACGGTCCGCCGCCAGGCGAATCAATGCCTCGGCCTCCCGCACCCCGAGATGCTCGATGACGTGGAAGGCGGTGATCGAGTCGTATCGATCGGGGGTGCTTTGCAGGAAGTCCAACGCGTCGGCTTCACGCACCGGAAGACCGCGCGCCTCGGCGAGCATGGCCTGATCGTGATCGAGGCCGAGCACGCGGTGGCCCGCCTCGGCGGCCGCGGTCAGAAACTCGCCGCGCCCGCAGCCCACGTCCAACAGGTCGCCGGGTTCGGGGAGGAACCGCAAGTACCAGGCGCGTGCCTGCCGCACGGTTTCCGCAGCGAACCCGCGCTGTGCGTACCAGTCCGCGCCCATGCCCTGCCAGCCTCTCCATGTGCCGGGCGGCAGGCTAGCACCGGACGCAGCGGCTCAACTTAGAATGCCTTCCGGATTCCCCTCGCAGCGGCGGGCGACATGAACGACGACGTTGAGATCTTCTCGATCGGAACGGAACTCGTTTCCGGCCTTGTGCTGGACACCAACTCGCATTGGCTGGCGGGGGAGGTGTCGGTTGCCGGCGGCGACGTGCGCCGAATTACGGCGCTTGCCGACGACCTTGACGCGCTGATCGCAGAGTTGCGCGCCGCCGTGGCGCGCAGGGCGCGCGTGATCCTCACAACCGGCGGCCTCGGTCCAACACCCGACGACATGACGGTTGACGCAATTGCCGCTGTGGCCGGTAGCGACACGCATACCCCGTTCGAGGTCATCGAAGACTATGCCCTTCGACGGAATATGACGATCGAAGAGGTTTCGGTGCCGCCTCGCCTCAAAATGGGATCGATTCCGCGGGCATCCACCGTGCACCTCAACCCGGTCGGGTGGGCGCCCTGCTTCTCAACGGTCGTTGACGAGACGACCATCTGGTCGATGCCCGGGCCGCCGCGCGAAGTTGAAGGGTGCTACGAGACGCATATCCGGCCGGCGCTGCACGGCCTGTTCTCCTCGCAGACCGCACGAATGCGGGTATTCATCGACTCGTTTGAGTCCGAAACCTCGCCGTTCATGCAGCGGGTGATGCGCGAAGTTCCCGTGGCGTACCTGAAGGCGTACGTGGGACAGTCGCGGGTGAATGGCCTGCCGGTCGACATCGTGGTACGCAGCACCGAGGGCGGCGATCCCAAGGTCCAGCTGGACGCCGCCTACGACCTGTTTTGCGCCATCGCTGCCGAGGCCGGGAAGACCGTGACGCTGGAACCAACGGCGCCGCTGCGGGACTGACCAGGCCGGAGACGGTGAAATCCCGTTGGTCATCTGAGGTTGCCGCGGGCCTGGACCCGCTGGCGCTGCGCGTGTACACCTCGCGCCTGCTGGGCGCCGAGCCTTCACTGGTTCTCTTTGGCGGCGGCAACACGTCGGTCAAGCATGAGGTCGCGGATCCGCGCGGCGGCACCCGACGAGCGCTCACGATCAAGGGTAGCGGCACCGACCTGGCCACCATCGGCGCCAACGGATTCGCCCCACTGGCACTTGACGATCTGATCCCGCTGCGTGAGCGCGACGTCCTGGACGACGAGACCATGGTTGAGTTGGTCACGATGGCGCTGCTGGACACGCGGGCGCCGCGTCCGTCGATCGAAACGCTGCTCCATGCCTTCATCCCGCTGGACTGGATCGACCACAGCCACGCCGACGCGATCTTGGCCCTGACGAATCAGCAAGACGGCGCGTCGAGGGTGCAGGAGGTCCTGGGAGACTCCATTGGCCTGGTCCCATATATCAAACCCGGGTTCGAACTCTCGCGAGTGGCGGCCGATGTGTTCGCTGCCGATCCTTCGGTCGACGGCCTGGTTCTCGACAAACACGGCCTGGTGACGTTCGGCGAGAGCGCCCAGCAATCCTACGAGCGGCACATCGAACTGGTGTCACGAGCGGAAGCGCGAATCGCGCGTTCCTGGTTCGGCCCGCGTCGGCTATCCGCCGAGCCGCGAGCCGACGCGGCTCGACTGGCTGTAACGCTGCGAGGGCTGCTGAGCCGTCGTCGACACATGATCGTCCGTTCGGACACCAGTCCCAGGGTCCGCGCCTTCGTTGACGACCAGGACGTATCGCTCTTTTCGCAACAGGGTCCCGCAACGCCCGACCACGTATTGCGCACCAAGCGATTGCCGTTGGTCCTGGATTCGGATGATCCCGCCGACGCCCCGGACGCCGTGAATCGCTACGAAGCGGCGTACGCCGCCTACGCGAGGGAGCACGCCGATCCAGCCGACGATTTCAGGCACGACGCCGGGCCGCGCGTGGTGCTGGCGCCCGGTATCGGGATGTTCACGACCGGCCGTTCGGCTGCCGAAGCGGACGCCGTGGCGCGGATTTATCGCCAGACGATGGACGTGATCGAGGGCGCGGAGTCGATGGGAGGCTACGCGGCGCTGCCGGCGCGCGATCTCTTCGACATCGAATACTGGCCGCTGGAGCTCTACAAGCTGAAGCTGGCGCCACCCGAGCGGGAACTGGCCGGGCGCGTGGCACTTGTAACCGGCGCGGCCAGCGGAATCGGACGGGCCACGGCCCGACGACTGGCCGCGGCGGGCGC
This sequence comes from Chloroflexota bacterium, assembly GCA_009839425.1. Lineage (GTDB taxonomy): Bacteria > Chloroflexota > UBA11872 > UBA11872 > UBA11872 > UBA11872. The sequence goes on along the minus strand of VXPS01000063.1, from coordinate 8,290 downwards.
CCACGTGTTTGTCGCCGATATCGACGCAGACGGCGTCAAGGCTTCAGCGGATCGTATCGCCGCCGACGACGTGGCCGAGCCCCTGATCTTTGATGTGACCGACGAAGAGGCCGTCGCAGCGGCCATGCGGGCGATTGCGCTTGCGGTGGGAGGGATTGACATCGTCGTTTCCAACGCCGGCATTGCTGACGCGGCGCCGATCGACGCTCTGCCCCTCTCCGCGTGGCAACGGAGTCTTGACGTCAATGCCACCGGACACTTCCTGGTGACCCGGGCCGCGGTTCGCGCCATGCGCCAGCAAGGCATGGGGGGCAGCGTAGTTCTTGTGTGCACGAAGAACACGTTTGACCCGGGCCGCGACTTCGGGGCCTACAGCGCGGCGAAGGCCGCCCAGCTACAACTGGGCCGGGTTCTCGCTATTGAGAACGGTGAGCAGGGGATTCGCGTCAACATGGTCAACCCCGACGCCGTGTTCACGGATTCGCGCTTGTGGAGCGACGATCTGCGGGCGGGCCGCGCCGCAGCTCACGGAGTGGCCGCTGAGGAGCTTGAGGACTTCTATCGCCGCAGGAACCTGCTGCAAACGCCAATTGGAGCGGACGATGTGGCGGAGGCCGTGCTGTTTCTCGCCAGCGACCGGGCGGCCAAGACTACCGGCGCTGTGCTGCCGGTTGACGGCGGAGTCCGTGGCGCCTTCCCGCGCTGAAACGCTCGAAACTACTCGAGCCTAGGGAACGGCGGTTCCGGAGACGAGCAACTCGCCGTCCGTCACCACCAGCGTTTCAATCGCAATTGGGAGTCGAGGCAATCCGGCGTCCAGGGTGCGTTCGGCCAAAGCGAGGGCGAGCGAGCGGACAAAGCCCGGGGCGAACACCTCGCCCACCTGAAACCGAATGATCTCGGCCGTGCGCTGGCTGTGCTCGGTCGAAACGGCAATATCGAGGCGAAACGGAAAGTTCAGACCAACTGCGTGCAGAACGCCCGTCAACGTGAGTGTTCGCGGGCGGAACGTGAGCTGCATTTCGGTTACCGAACCGAATCCATGCTCCTGTCCCGCCCAGTCCCGGAGGAGCGCCGTCATCTCGTCGTGGGTAAAGGCAACTTGAACCGGGATAGCGCGGCCGGCGAGGCGCGCCTGCTCCGATGTTTGGCCAAAGGCGTTGAGTTTGGCCTCAGCGCGCGCGCGCGCAAGTGAATCCGGCTGGAGGCGCGCGAGATCCGAGATGTCAACGGCGCCGCGAGTTGCGAATACTCCCAGCACGACTACGACTCCTGCCAGCGCGAGGAGCAGCCAAATGCCGAAGACCAGTGCGCGACGCACGCCGACTCCCTCATTTCGCCGCCGCGCCGAGATCGTGCCACGGCTGCACAAGTCAAATCGCAGCTAGACGCGGCGCGTGATGCACGGCGGGCCGTTCCGCTGGAGTGCGTATGCTAGCGTCCGACCCCTAACGCGCCGCCGCTTCGGGAACCCTGTGACGAATACCGTGCCCTCAGGCGCCATCCGCAAGGCCGTGGTGCCGGTAGCGGGCGTGGGTACCCGCCTGTTTCCGGCGACCAAGTCACAGCCAAAGGAAATGCTGCCCGTCGGCCGCAAGCCGGTCGTGCAATACGTGGTGGAGGAACTGCGCGCGGCGGGGGTTGAGCAGATCCTGTTGATCACGGGTCGAAAAAAGGCGGCGATCGAGGATCACTTCGACGCCGATCTTGAACTCAGCCAGGTACTTCGCCAGGCCGGCAGCGTCGATTCAGCCGATCTGCCGATTGCCGACGGGATTCGCGGCGTTTTCTATACACGCCAGGGAACGCCAAGCGGCGTTGCCGACGCGGTGGGCCTGGCGCGGGAGTTCGCGGGGGGCGAGCCGTTCGTCGTCGCGTTCGGCGACACCATCATTCACGGTGGCGACCTCGTGGCCCGGCTGATGGCGGCCCATAGGGAAAGCGGCGCAAGCGGTGCGATTGCCGTGGAGCAGATTGCGCCGGAGGACGCCTTCCGCTACGGCATCGTTGATGTGCGAGAGGACGATGGCTCGCTGGTGGCCGTTGACCTGGTCGAAAAACCGGCCGCAGGCCGAGCGCCCAGCGATTTGGCCATCGTGCCGCGATACGTATTCGAGCCGACAGTATTTGACGCGATCGAGGCGACCAGGCCCGGATTGGGCGGTGAGCGCTGGCTGACGGATTCCATTGCGATCCTGGCGCGGGAGTCGCCGCCGGTGCGTGTCGTTCCCCTGGAGGCGAACGAGCGCCGGTACGACATAGGCAACTTTGCGTCGTACTACCGGGCGTTCATTGACTTCGCGCTCGCCGACCCACAGTACGGCGCGGGTGTGCGGCAGTATGTCAGTGAGCTTGGCCAACGGCTGTGACAACGCGCAGTCCGGTCGTCGCGTCGGCGCCGGGGCGGGCCGGCCTGCTCGGCAACCCCAGCGACATGTACGGCGGGACGGTTATCGCATTCGCGATTCCGCGACGGGCCTACGTGGCCGTCCAGCCGGCTCCGCGGCTGCGTCTGCTGGCGCTGGACGCGGATCTCGATCTCACCGTGGAGTCTTCAGACGACCTGCGTCTCGCCGCTGCCCCAAGCGGGCTCGCGGCGGCCCGGATGGGTGAGGAAGCCCTGGCTGAGGCCCGCCGCGCGACTTACTTGAACGTGCTAAAGGCTGTCATTACCGCGCAGGGCATGCGGCGCGAACAAATCGAGCTTCGGTGTTGGAGCGAGGTGCCACCGGGCGCCGGACTCTCGAGCAGCAGCGCGCTGTTGGTCGCCGCCCTTCACGCCACGAATACGTGGATCAATCGCAAGACCCCGATGCATCATTTCGCCGAAAGGGCCCGCGAGATTGAGTTCAGCCGCATGGGTATTACGTGCGGGTTCCAAGATTTTTATGCCACGACCTTCGGCGGATTGATATGTATGGACTTTCGCGACAAGGCGAACTGGCGCGGACCGACCATTGATCCCCTGGCGACTGTTGAACCGTTGCTCGAGCCTGACGCGGACCTTCCATTCGTGCTAGCCCATACCGGGCGACAACGTGACTCCGGCGAAACGCACCGTCCACTACGGTCCCGCTGGGTCGAGGGAGATCCGGATGTTCGTGCAGCGATGCGTGCGCTGGGGTCAATTGCTCGGGAGGCGAAGCGCGACGTGCTGGAGTGCAATTGGCCGGCGGTGGGCGCAGCCATGAAAGCCGCGCATCGGCACATCGCGGCTGTCGGGGGGTCGGGATCTATTGTCGACGCGTTGACGGCACAGGCAGTCAGACTTGGCGCCTATGGGGCCAAGCTCGCCGGCGCCGGTCTGGGCGGGACGATCGTCGCGCTGCATGACGACCCGGCGTGGCTGGCACGAACCATCGTCGAGCACGGCGCCGCGTCCGCTTTCCCGGTCCTCCACGCGGCGCCGGGCGTCCGCCTCGAGCCAGCTGACCTTCGCGTGCCGAGCCACGGTTCCCCCTCGCCCACGCACGTATGAGTACGCCAACAGTCATTGGGCTGGATCTTGGCACCACGGGGGCACGCGCTGTTCTGGCGGATGCTTCGGGGGCGACGTTGGCGGTTCACGAAGCGCCGTACGAGCTGCACACCCCGAGACCGGGCTGGGCGGAGCAGTCCCCGGCGGACTGGGAACGGGCCGCGTTTGAGGCGCTATCGGCGGTGGCCTCGCGGGCCCGTCGGGCGGGCGACGTTCGCGCAATTGGGCTCACCGGTCAGATGCACGGACTGACCCTGCTGGACCGCGCCCAGCAGCCGCTGCGCGACGCAATCCTGTGGTGCGATCTCCGCACGGGCCCGCAACGTCGCGAACTCGAGGATGCCATCGGCGTGCGCACGCTTGTACGCTACACGGGCAACCTGCCGCTGGAAGGCTTCCAGGCGCCCAAGCTCGTCTGGATCCGGCGGCACGAGCCACGACTGCTTGAGCGCACGGCCCATATGCTGCTGCCCAAGGACTTCATTCGCCTGCGGCTATCCGGTGAATGTTGCACGGACGTCTCCGACGCCAGCGGCACCGGCTACTTCGACTCCGCAACACGCTGTTGGTCCGACCAGATGATCGAGATGCTGGCGATCGATCAGGCCTGGCTGCCCGAGGTTCGCGAGTCCCCGGAGATGGCAGGCACGCTGACGCCCACGGCCGCCGAACGGCTGGGGCTGCGACCCGGGATTCCAATCGCGGCCGGGGCCGGCGATCAGCCGGCTGGCGCCGTGGCGGCCGGGATCGTCGCCGAAGGCGACGCGGCTGTCACGATTGGCTCGTCGGGCGTGGTCTTCGCCGCGGCCTCTCGCTACGGCGCGGCAGCGGATGGACGCGTGCAGGTCGGGGCTCATGCCCTGCCTCAACGCTGGTACCTGATGGGGGTCACGCAGGCGGCCGGTCTCTCGCTGCGGTGGCTGCGCGACACGTTCATGCCGGGCATCTCGTATGAGCAGATTGTTCCAGAGGCCACGGACTCGCCGCCAGGCAGCCGGGGCCTGCTGTGGATGCCCTATCTGCAAGGCGAGCGAACTCCACACCTGGACGCCGACGCCAGAGGCGCGCTGGTGGGGCTGACGACGGCGCACCGGCGAGCCGACATCGTGCGGGCCGTGCTGGAAGGGGTCGCTTTCAGCTTGCGCGACGCTGCCCAGGCCATCCAGGGCGTCGGCGCGTTGGTGGAACGGTTCACGCTGGCTGGCGGAGGAGCCCGCAGTCCCCTCTGGCGGCAGATCGTCGCCGATGTGTTCGATGCGCCGATGCAGATAGAGCCCGAGGGCCGCGGTCCGGCCTATGGCGCGGCCCTGCTAGGCGCAGTGGCGTCTGGAGTGTTTGCATCGGTTGAAGAGGCGATTCGGAATACGGCGGCCGCACGCGCGACCGTTGCGCCCAGCACCGGAGGAGGAGTCGCCCTGAATGCAGCCTATGCGCGTTACCGGGACGTCTACCCCGCGCTGGCCGAGGTTAGTCGTGCCTCAGCCGCGGCTCAGGCATCAGAAACCGGGGACGCGTAACCAGGCCGGCACTGCACCGTTGCTATAGTCGATTGAAAGCCCGAGCCCCACTGGCCGGGCGCGAGCGCATGCCCCATGCCTGTTGACCGATCGACACCCGACGCTGTTCTAAGTGCCCTAGCCCGGCGCCCCCTGCTGTTTGATGGCGCCATGGGTTCGACGCTCAATGACTTCCCGGAGCGCGATTGGGAGGCTCCCGAGGAAGTCACCCTTCGTTTTCCGGACCGCATGGCCGGGGTGTACCAGGCATACCTGGACGCCGGCGCCGACGTTCTGTCGACCAACACGTTTGGGGGCAACCTCATCCGACTGGAGCGGGCCGGCCTGACGGAGAAATCCGAAGCCATTAATCGAGGCGCGGCGGAACAGGCCAGGGCCGTGGCCGGCGACGATGCCTGGGTCGCCGGGGATATCGGGCAGAGCGGCGACTTTCTTGTGCCGCTCGGCGACATAACCGAGGCTCGGATGTCCGAGGCCTTTCGCGTACAGGCCGAGCAGCTTGCGGAGGGGGGCGCAGACCTCATCCTCTGCGAGACCTTCAGCGACATCCGCGAAGTTCAGATTGCGATCGACGCCGCCAGCTCAACTGGCCTGCCGGTGTTCGCCACCATGACCTATGACATCAACCTCCACACCATGATGGGGGTGGCGCCGGCGGACGGCCTGCGCGCTTGCGAAGAGGCGGGCGCTGCCGTGGTTGGGTGCAACTGCGGGAACGGTCCCGAAGAAATGACGCAGGTGCTGGACCAGATGCTGACGGCGGGGCCGCGTCGCCCGCTGATGGCCCAGTCCAACGCCGGCGTGCCCGAACTCATTGATGGGCGAGTCTGCTACCTGTATCCGCCGGAGAAGATGGTCGACTTTGCCAGCCAGTGGATCGAGCGCGGCGTGTCCGTGATTGGTTCGTGTTGCGGGAGCACGAACCAGACGACCCTCCTGTTGCGGGAGATGATCGATCGGCTTCCCGTAAAGGTTCTTGCCTGACCTGAATCGCAGACCCGCAGATCCCCGGGCGCTCTCCGGCGTCGGCTTCAGTCTGAGCCTCGGCTACCATGCCCATGGGAGGAATGGCGTTCCTCCGTGTTGGCGGTGAGGCGTTGCTGTGGCTGAGGTCTTTCGACACACGTGGTGGGCGTTTGCACAGGTTTATTACGACCTGCGCGCATTGGCGCTCGTCGGGAACTTCCTTTGGTTCCTGGCCATACTCCCGCTGGTTCCGATCGTTGGAATCCCGGGCGCGTACGCTCTGCAGCAGGCCGTGCTGCAGACGGATGCCCCGGCCACTGGCCTCCAGTTTTTTGTGTTCATCGTCGGCGGCACCGTCGTCGGCGGTGCGCTGGCAGGTCCGGGCACGGCCGCGCTCTTCCACGTGGCGCACCGCCATGTCGAATTCGAGAACATCGAGGCTCGAGACTTCTGGGTCGGATTTCGGCTGAATTTCGCGAGGGCGTGGCTGCTGTTCGTCGTGGATTTGTGCCTGCTCTACGGCCTGGTTGTCGGGTTCATCTTTTACACCGGAACGGGGCAACTGCTGATTCAGGCGTTGGGATTCCTCTCGCTCTACTTCGTTGTGCTGTGGACGGCGGCCCAGGCGTATCTGTTTCCAATGTTCATCCGCTACGACATGTCGATCTACCACTTGTTTCGCAACGCGGCGGTCATGGCGCTCAGTTCGCCAGGATCATCCATTGCGTTCTTTATCATTGTGGTGGTCAGCATTGTGCTCAGCATGCTGCTGATCTTTCCCGCGGTGTTCCTCATGGGCAGCACCTTGGCGCTGGTGGCGATGCGAATGACGCACGACCGGCTTCACGCATTCGGCGTGGAGCCCGAGGGGCGAGTCCTGTAATGACTCGCCGATCAATGGCAACAGAAGGCTCGGAGGGTTTCGATGGCTGACGTTCACATTCGAGATGCTCGGGTGATCTTCAAAGAGGACTCAGACCCGGCAGCCGTGATATTCGGGCAAATGGGCGGCACGCCCGAAGACGAGAAGTCTGACCTCGTGGGCCAGGCCAACTATCACGACGGCAATATCCACGCCATTGACGGTGTGGACCTCGACATCCACGACGGCGAGTCCATCGCCATTTTGGGGCCGTCAGGCTGCGGCAAGTCCACCATGCTGCGAGTGGTTGCCGGCCTTATCAGGCTTGACTACCCCAACAGCGGATCGATCCAGTACGGCGAGGAAGACTGGACGCTGCTCGGCGCCAAGGAGCGGCGCGTGGGCATCGTGTTCCAGAACTACGCGCTCTACCCGCACATGCACAGCAAGAAGAACCTGGGCTTCTTCTTCAAGATGCATAAGCGCGAGGAAGAAGTCGACGAGCGGGTCGAAATCGTCTCGCAGATCATGGGCGTCGGCTTTGATCAGCTCCTGGATCGTCGCCCCAAGGCGCTATCCGGTGGACAGCAGCAGCGCGTGGCGATCGCCCGCTGTATCGTGCGCGACCCGACGGTCTTCCTCTTCGACGAGCCGCTGTCCAATCTTGACGCCAAGCTGCGCAGCCGCACGCGGGTCGAGATCAAGCGATTGCTGCGCCGGTTCAACATCACCACGGTGTACGTCACGCACGACCAGTCGGAAGCCCAGGCGATGGGCGACCGGATTGCGGTGATGCAGGCCGGCAAGATTCAGCAGCTTGGCACGTACCGCGAGATCTATGACAACCCGGCCAACATGTTCGTGGCCGGGTTCGTGGGCCTGCCGCCGATGAACCTGATGCCAGCCAAGGCCGAACATGGAGGCGTTCGTGTCGACGGCCACTTTGTTGACCTGCGAAATGACGCCCTCGGGAGTCGCGAAGGCGCTCCGGTGAATTTGGGTATCCGTCCGGAATCGATCGAGTTGACGCACCACCAGGTGGATGGATCGGTGCCGGTCGACGTGTATTGGGTGGAGAGTCACTTCTCCGAGCAGCGCAAAGAAGTCACCTTTGATCTCGCCGGATCACGGGTGATCGCCAAGCGGCCGCTCGAAGAGGAGTGGGATCGCAACACCACGGTGTACGCCAAAATCCCTGTGGACGAGGCGTATGTCTTCGACGCGGATGAGAGCCGGCTGATCTAGCTGCGAGAAAGCCAACGATCCAGAATACAATTGTCGGATCAATCTGAGATTTTCGTATGGTTTTGTAGCTTCAAAGACATCGCTTTCGACCGGTTAGCCGGAGCGTGGCGGGCAGTGCTAGACTACGCTTAGCCGCATTATCTGCCATGGGCGGGCGAGGGTCCGTCCTTTCCCCGGGGGAGGGAAGCGGTCCAAAGGTCCTGAGGAGGTTATCCCGTGCGC
>VXPS01000294.1 GCA_009839425.1 Chloroflexota bacterium | reverse complement strand
ACATGGTGCTGTTTCTCCATCGTCAGGCCGACGACGCCGAGGCCTCGCCGCGCAAGATCCGCTTGGACATCGCCAAGCACCGCAACGGCCCGCTCGGGCGGATCTGGATGCGCTTCCACGATGCGTACGGCCGCTTTGCCGAGGGGTCGGGCTAGGCATGGGCTTCCGCGAAATGTCGATGGTGGTGGAGGGCAGCCGCTGCACCGGCGGCTCGGCCTACTTCCTCCTGCTGATGATGGCGAATCACACGGGCGAGCAGGGCATCTGTTTTGCGTCCAACGCCACGCTGCAGCGGGACTGCCGGATGGGGCTGCGCACGGTCCAGCGCCTAAAGCAGGAGTTGGTGGCCTGCGGGGAGCTCGAGGAACTCTCCCCGGACGACGTCCCGGCCGATCTGCCGATGCCCACGTCGGGTCGGTGCCCACGCATCTTCCGCATCGTGGCGGTGGCTCCGAGGGGTGCCAGATTGGCACCCCTCAACGGCCGAGGGGTGCCAGATCCGGTCGAAGGGGTGTCACAGCTGCGGCACCCCAGGGGTGCCACTGGTGGCACCCAAAAGAGAGTTCAAAGAGAGCCTGAAAGAAACGGGCGCGCACGCGCGCGTGAAGAGCCGGACGGCGACCCCGCGACGGCGCCCGCCCCCGCCTCGGAGGCCCCCGTTGATGACTGGTTCGGGACGTGAACCGCACGGTCGACCAGCTGACGAAAGGACCGAGCATGACGACGCCATTGCCGCCGGGCCACATTCGCGTGCGGGCGGGAATCCGCGTGGGAGGCGAGATGATCGACCAGGGACCCGAGTACCACCAGGCGATGGCCAGCAAGCGGCCGGTCGACTGGGCCTGGTTCTTCGCGGAGCGGAAAAAGCTGCGGGCCCGCCTCGACGCCGGCGAATGCGTGCATGGTTGCGGCCGCCCGGCTGAGGAGCGATACATCGTCTGTCGCCAGCCGAGATGCGACGACCCGTACGGGAAATACGGCGGAACCCGCGATCGCTGTTCGTTCTGCGGCTCGAAGGCCAGCTTCTCCGCCGTGAATTCGGGCGGCATGGGATCGCCCGAGTGGCCCGTGTGGCTGGACTACTGCCGCGAGTGCAGCGCGGCGGGCCGAAACAAGATCCCGGAAGACGTCCCGGTCCAGCAGGGGCTGTTCTGATGGCCGACGAAGTTGCAGGGGATCCCACGGTGACCGGTCCGACTTTCGACCAGCATGGCTATCCCACCGAAGCCACGCTCGACCGGATCACCAACTGGCCGTTGTCCGACGACACCACGCGAGACATGCGCGACTGGCTGGCGTTCTGCCAGATGGCGTGGCACTACCCCGAGGCGTGGACGGTGCGGCAGCCAACCTCCGCAGAACGCGAGGTGTTCATGCTGGGTGATGAGACATGGCTCCATTACTGCGCCACCGGCGGCTGGTCGGGCAATGAGAGCGTCATCGGCGCCATGGCCAAGAACTTCGTGTTCTGGTCGCAGACCTTCGTGGGGCGCGCGACGGGCGGCGCCTACTGGTTTACCCGTCCATGACGCGCGTCGAACAGGCCAACGCCTGTCTGGCGCTCGGGCTGGGCCCATGACGGTGACCGACTACCCCACGACATTCCGCGAGCACCTGCAGGCGTCAACGGATGGCGGCACGCAACACCTCTGGGATTCCTTTCGAGACTTCGCCGACATGGGCTATTGCGCGCTGGCGAAGCCCCACCAACCGCCTGACCGGCGCCAGGCATTCGAGGTCCGCTACATGGCGAACGCCAAGCGGTACACACGGGAACAACTCAATCACTTTGCAGCGATGCTGGGGGTAACCGCGATGGCCCTGGACGCGAGGCCGGTCGACTTTCTTGGCCCGATCTACGAGGCGGAGGGGTTTTCCGAGCAAAAATACGGCGGCCAGTACTTCACCCCGGCCGACGTTGCGGACACGATGGCGCTCCTGACCATTGGCAACGGCATCGACGCGCCGGTCGTCACCGTGTCCGAACCGACCTGCGGATCGGGGCAGATGATCCTCTCCGCCGCGAAGGCGCTGGGTGACCAGCCCGCGTGGTTCGACGCGACCGACCTCGACCAGACCTGCCAGCACATGGCCTACATCCAGATGGCCTGCGCCGGGATCGCGGGCGTGGTGCGGCGTGGCAACACGATCACCCTGGAAGAACATGACTGGGCGGTGACGCCCACCGGGGCGACGTTGCTCACCGGGGAGGGGGAAGCGAGCGACTACCTGCGGCGGTGGCTTGCCGGGGAGGGGAAGGCGCCACACAGGCCCGTGATGGTTTCCGATGCTGTCAGCCAGCTGGCGTTGCTGTGAGCGACCCGAAGCTGCCGCCGCCGGAGCGGTAGGCATGCGGCGCGCGACCGGGCGCGCTAAACTCCTCGTCCCCGCGCGGACGACCGAGGTGATGATGCAGGCGTACAAGGTGTGGATCGAGACGGATCATGAGGCGAACCCCGTGTGCGTGAATGTCGACGATCACGATCCCGCCCGTCCGGTGTGGCTGCGCATCGGGGGCGAGGGCCAGGGCGAAGGGCGGGTGACTTCGCTGACGCGCGACCAGGCGCGACTTATCGCCCGCGTGCTGGATACGGCGAGCCGAGCGGAGACGGGCTAACCGGGGACCATAGACCTCAGCTTCCGATTCTGCCGCCGCATCCTGCTCCGCGGCGACCTGTGGGCACCGCGGGCACGGACGCCCACGAGGCGTTGACGACGGCGTGGCTGATCAAAGACGGCGTCCTGCGGCCGGCCAGGATCTGACGTACACTGGGTGCGCCGATAACTGGCGTGGCGTCCGAGTCTCTAGGAATGTGCCCCACCAGCACGTTGGAGACACGGCTGGGGGGCGAGGGCGCGCCGGATCGGCACCCAGCTGGGTGGAGCAGTCTGGAAGCTCGGGTGGCTCATAACCACCAGGTCGCGGGTTCGAATCCCGCCCCAGCAACCGCGTCGGCGTTCTACTATCCCCGCGGGCTCTGGGCTCGCCGGCGAAGTCAGGTAGGGGCGACGCGCGCTGTCGGGCGGTGCAGTACTCGCCGTCAACGGCGGTGCGCCCGGGTTCGACTCCCGGCTGGCTAACCAGGGTGATAGATCAGTGGCAGATCGTCAGCGGCCGGCCGTCAAACGGATAAGCTGAGACGCCGGGTTCGATTCCCGGCTCACCCGCCCGCCGCGGCGAATGTCGCGACACTCCGAGGCCTCGAGCGCGCGGTTTGACGACCGATGTCGCGAGGATGTAGCTGCATGGCCCAGCGCCGCCCGCCTGTCGAGCCGGATGTCAAGATGTACTTTACGCCTTGACATGGCCGTCTATCGATTTGCGCAAAACGATCAACTGCCGTTGCACGGCCATCTAGAATCCCCGCATGGGTCGCCGCACATCCGCACCACGGAAGCTCACCCCGAAGCAACAGCGGTTCGTCGACGAATACCTCGTTGACCTGAACGCGACGCAGGCGGCGGTCCGCGCGGGCTACTCGGCACGGACGGCCAACCGCATGGGTTCTGAGAACCTGTCGAAACCTGTCATCCAGGATGCGGTCCAGAAAGCCCTCAAACGCCGCGCCCAACGCACCGAGATCACCGCTGACAACGTGCTCCGCGAGTACGCGCGGCTGGCGTTTGCAGACCTGACCGACGTGGCTGACGCGGACGGCGACACCGTCACGGTGAAGTCGCTGGCCGACTTGCCGCCCGAGGTCACCGCCGCGATCGCCGAGGTGGCGCAGACGGCGACGGGCATCCGCGTGAAGTTCCATTCCAAAACGCAGGCGCTCGAATCGCTGGCGCGGCATCTGGGGCTGTTCAACGACAAGCTGACGCTGGCGGGTCGGTTGCGCGTGGAAGTGGACCAGCAAGAGGCGGACGCCGTGTCGGCCAAGGTGCGGGCGATGGCGGGGATGGCCACGGATGGTGACGGCGACCGCGACGGCCCCGCCTGACGTCCTGCCGCCGGCGGCGCTCCAGTCGCCGGTGCAGCGGGCCATCGCGCGGGTTGGCGCCGAGGCGTTCCTCGCGTCGCTGACCACGCGCGAGCAGGCCATCCTGGCGTACCAGTGGTCGGAGTGGGCCCGACCGTCGCAGCTCCCCCCGCCGGGCGATTGGACGACCTGGATGATCATGGCGGGCCGCGGCTGGGGGAAGACCCGGACGGCGGCCGAATGGATCCGGGCGCGCATCGACGCGGGTGAGGCGCGCCGCATCGCCCTGGTGGGCCGCACCCCCGCCGACGTGCGCGACGTCATGATCGAGGGAGAGTCAGGCCTCCTGGCCATTTTCCCGCCGGCCCAGCGCCCGAGCTACGAGCCGTCCAAGCGGCGTGTCACGTTTCACACCGGGGCGCTGGCCACCGTCTACAGCAGTGAGAATCCCGACCAGCTGCGCGGCCCCCAGCACGACACGGCCTGGGTGGACGAGCTGGCGACCTTCAAGTCGGGCGAAGCCTTCGACAATCTGCAGCTCGGGCTCCGGCTGGGCGAGCCCCGGCAGATCGTCGCCACGACGCCAAAGCCCGTCCGCAACGTCCGAGAGCTGGTCACGGACCCAGATACCCACGTCACCACGGGAACGACGTACGAAAACCGCGCCAATCTCGCCCCCGCCTTCATTCGTCAGGTCATCCGCCGCTACGAGGGCACCCGGCTCGGCCAACAGGAGCTCGAGGGCCTGCTCCTCGATGACGTGCCCGGGGCGCTCTGGCAGCGGGCGATGATCAGCTACGTGCCGCACCCGCCGGACCTGATTCGCACCATCGTCGCCGTGGACCCGTCGGTGTCGGACGGCGAGAGCGACCGGGCGGCCGAGTGCGGCATCGTCGTCGTGGGCCTGGGCGTGGACGGCTACGCCTACGTGCTGGCCGACTGGACCCTCCGCGGCAGCCCGCTCACATGGGCCAAGAAGGTGATCGAGGCCTACCACCATTTCGAGTGCGACCGCATCGTCGCCGAGGTCAACAATGGCGGCGCCCTGGTCGAGTTCACGCTGCGCACCGTGGACCCCACCATCCCGTATCGGGCTGTCCGCGCCAGCGTCGGTAAACGGCCCCGCGCGGAGCCGGTCTCGGCGCTCTACGAGCAGAAGCCCCGGCGCGTACGCCACGTCGAGCCGTTCGTGGACCTCGAGGATCAGATGTGCTCGTGGGTGCCTGGCGAGGGCGATAGCCCCGACCGCGTCGACGCGCTGGTGTGGGGCGTGACGGAGCTGATGCTACGGCGACGCCGGCGCGGGCTGCGGGGCCGCGTGGGCCCGCGCACGTCCGGGTCGCCGCGCTAGCTATGCCACAATCACGCATGGCTTCCCGACGCCAACGCCGCCGCGCCCTGGCCGCCCAGCGAGTCAGCGTGATGGACCCCGCGCGCGCCCGCCCGACGCGCCAACGCCGGGTGCGCCCGCAGCGCACGCTGGGCCATGCCGGCGTCAACATCGTCGGCGGCTACCTCGAGTACAACGAGCGCGACCGCGCGCTGGCTTCGCCGGAGAACCGCCACCGCACGTTCAGCGACCTGCTGATCAACATTTCGATTGTGGGCGCCGGCGTCCGCTACTTCCTGAACCTGATCGGCGGCGCGACGTGGACCGTCATGCCAGCCGAAACGCCCGATGGCGAGATGTACGCCGAGTTGATCGACGTCATGCTCAAAGAGGACCCGGACACGCCCTGGCACCGCATCATCCGCCGCTGTGCCATGTACCGCTTCTACGGGTACAGCGTCCAGGAATGGACGGCCAAGCGCCGCGAGGACGGCCTGCTCACGTTCCTCGACATCGCCCCCCGTGCGCAGCGCACGATCGAACGCTGGGACGTGGACACGCCTGGCAAGGTCTGGGGCTGTTGGCAGCGCAGTCCCCAGTCCTACGAGCAGATCTACCTGCCGCGCGCCAAGCTGCTGTACCTGGTCGACGACACGCTGCACGACTCGCCGGAGGGGCTGGGCTTGTTCCGGCACCTCGTCGATCCCGGCCGCCGGCTGCGTCGCTACTTGCAGTTGGAGGGCATGGGATTCGAGACCGACCTGGCCGGGATCCCGATCGCCCGTGGGCCGTTCACCGAGCTGGCCCGGATGGTCAAAGACGAGGAGATCGACGAGGCGGACCGCCTCCGGCTGGAAGCTCCGCTGCACGAGTTCGCCGACAAGCACATCCGCACGCCAAACCTGGGCATGACGCTGGACAGTTCGGTGTACCGCGGCGAGGACGACCGCGCCCAGCCGACCGCTGTGCGCGAGTGGGACATCGAGTTGCTGCAGGGCGGCGCCACCAGCTTCGCCGAAAACGCGGCCGCCATCGAGCGCACGATCCGCGACATCGCCCGCATCCTGGGCGTCGAGCAGCTGCTGCTGGGCAGCGACGGCGGCAGCTACGCGCTGAGCCAGGACAAGACCCACGCGTTCTATTTGCAAGTGGACGGCGCGTTGACCGAGATCCGCGAGGCGGTTGAGAAAGACCTGGTGGACACGCTGCGCTGGCTCAACGGCTGGCCCGAGGACGCGATGCCCACGCTCAAGACCGAGGCCATCAGCCACCGCGACGTGACCAAGATCGCCGCCGTGCTGCGGGACATGGCCACCAGCGGGTTCATCATGGATCCCGAAAGCCCCGTGTGGCAGGAACTGCTCGGCCTGATGGGGTTCGACATCCAGCCGGGGATGATCCTCGTCAAGCCGGAGGAGGAGCCGGACGACGACAACGATGACGACCCCGACGGGGATCCGGACGACGACGACGACGCGGACCCCAACGCCGATCCGAAGGACCAGCCGCCGGAGGATGACGACGCATGAGCCCCGTGCCGCCAGGCGTTCTGCACGCAGCGCGCGTGTTGCAAGAGTTTGTGGACGCCTCAGAACCACAGCAGGCGTATCACCTGCTGCGCGCGCGGTACCCCACGTCCGAAGCCGTTTTGGAGCATCCGTCAATCCAGTGTGGGCGCGGTGGCGAGGATGGCGAGCCGGATCCCGGCATCAAGGACGGGCAACCGTGGACTTCGGCCCTTGGCCTGATCTGCGGCCTTTTTGGGGCAGATGCTGAGGGCCGCGCCTATATCGCTTTGCACCTCGAGGGAAGAGATGGACCGATGACCGTGCAGGTGTTGATTGACGGGGAATATCGGCTTCCCGACATGGGGCTCGACGCATGAGCCTGACCACGCTCACTGTGGGGGACTACGACTACCGCAGCTATGCCACGGAGGCCGAGGCGGACGAGTACCTGGGCATTGACCCGGTGCTGGGGCCCGTGTGGAGCACCGCGTCCGATCAAACCAAGCTGGCCAATCTCGCGGCCGCCACACGGCACATCGACGCCCACGCCTGGGCCGGCAAGAAAGCATCCAGCGCCCAGGCCACGGAATGGCCGCGCGCCGATCTCACGCACCCGGACGGCACGGCCGTGGACTCGGCCACCGTGCCCGATGAGATCGAGTGGGCGACGGCGCTGCTGGCGGCCACGCTGGTCCAGGCACCGACGGCGTTCAGGGACCGCGACACGGCCGTCGTGACGGACACGACCGGCCCGCGCAGCGTCACCTACTACCATCGCCGGCGCTCGGACGCCCAGCGGAACTTCGGCAACACCCAGGCCTACCGGCTCGTCCGGCGCTGGCTGGCCGGCGCGGTGCCCACACCGGCGAAAGCGTATGGCACCGACGGCGTGAGTGAGTTCGCCGACCGCGACCGCTTCGGGCGGTCCCTGGGCATCGGCTAGCCCACGCCTCAGACCACGATCGTCAACCCGTTCGGCGACTCGTACGGTTGCATCGCCGTGGCGTTGCCACGGCCGGACCGCGCAAAGCACGCCTGACTCAGGCCCATCGCCAGATCGGCCTGCGGGAGCGTGTACTTCCCGCGGAACACGTTCCACGCGACCAGGAAGCGCCGCCGGCGCCGCTGGCTGACCGGCAGGCGCTGGATGCCACGCCCGGTCGCATCGAAGACCCGCTCCGGCGACAGGTACGTGTGCGCCAACGTCTTGGTCATCTGGTCCCCCTCGGCCGACAGGAGGCCGCGCAGGAACCGCGTCCCGGTGTCGTCCGGCTCGCCAAGGATGGCGAGGCAGGCGTCGAAGGTGGGGCGTTCGATGATCCGACGGCGGATCAAGGGCAGCGACGCCACATGCTCGTCGTCCCGCACCTTGGACAGCGCCCGCAGCTCCGCCTGGAACTGTTGGGCCACCTCGATCTTGTCAAAGTGGGTGGCGGCCGGACCGGCAAAGTCGGGGCGTCGGGCCAGCGCCCCGATGCCGTTCCAGAACATCCGCACGTCTGTCGCCTGCGCAAGGCTGGACAGCCAGGTCGGAAGTGACGCCACCAGCGCGCGCGCGTTGCGGGCCTGACCGGCGTCCGCCTCGTCGAACTGGCAATAGAGATCGGCCACGGCATCCATGCTGTCGCACGGGATCGTGCGCCCGACAAACGTGGTCGGCACCGTGCGACGGGTAGCGGCCGTCAGGCGATGCTGCCCATCGACCAGAAACTGCGCGTCGTGAACCCCGGCGAACGTGAGCATTTCGCCGGCGCGAAAGTGCCCCTGCTCGTCGAGGCGGGCGAGGCGGGCCAGCTTCGCCTCGTTCAGTTGGCGCTGGCCTGGATAGTGCGTCCGCTCGAGCACCACGGCCCACTCGTCGGGCGTCAGGGTGTGTTCCCCATTGGGTACAATGCTGGACGGCATGCTTCCCTCCCAGGGATGTCGAGCCTCCCTCCGGGTCGAGGCGGCCCATCTAGTTGCAGCTAGATGGCGCTACCCTAAGCCTGTTGCCGCCCATTCGCAACCGCCCACGCCGACATAAGCCCGGTTTCGCCCGCATCTCACCCCAAACCCACATTTCGCCTCAATCGCGGTCCTGCGCCCGTCCCGCCACGTCAGGGGCGCTTCTGGGCGGTGTTCCATCACGCCCAGAGGCACGATCGGCGCTATCCTGCGGCCCATGAGCCTTCTCGGGACAATCCACGCCGCTTCCACGGCCCGCTATCGCGCGGTGCTGGAGCTGGGCGCCGAGGACCTTACGACCCGGCGGGAGGCGGATCCCAGCGCGGACCTGCCGCTGCCGCTCACGGCATCGCAGATCGACCTGATGGTGGAGCGGTTCGCGGCGAAAGATGCCGCCCGTCTGCGCAAGGTGGCGGACCGGCTGGCCAAGGCCGAACGCAACCCGGACCCCGTGCCGCCGCGCGACGCCGACGCCATGGCGTACGAGCGGGTGATGCGGCAAACGATGCTGCGCCCGATCCTCCGGCGGATTCGAGCCGGCCTGAGCACGGCCGTGGCCGTGTCCCAGGCGATTGACCACATGGACGCCCTGCCGTTCGTGACCAGCAAGATGCTGGGGCTGATCGAGCGCGAGGTGGCGGCCCAGAGCCGGCGCATCGCCGGCAGCAATCGCAAGGACCTGATTGCCACGTTCCGGCAAGCCGTGGCGGTGGACATCGGGCCGGTGCTGAAAGACACCGAGATTGCACCGCTGATGGACCGCTGGCGCCGCGAGAACGTGTCCCTGCTCCAGACGGTGCCGTCGCGGCTGCACGCGAGCCTGACGCAGAAGATCGCCACGGCGTTTGCGGAGCGGCCGTTTGACCAGCAAGTGCTCAGCCAGGTGGTGGCGCAGGAGGGGAAGGTTGCGGGGTACAACCTCCGCCGGATCGTGCGGGACCAGACCAACAAGATGAACGGCCAGTTGACCAGGGCGCGGCACCGGCAGTTGGGGATCTCGCAGTACGTGTGGCGGACGGTGCAGGACGACCGGGTGCGCCCGACGCACGCGGCCAACGCCAACAAGCCGTTTGAATGGGCTGACCCACCGGCGGACACCGGCCATCCCGGCAGCGACATCCAGTGCCGTTGCACGGCGCAGCCGGTGCTGCCCGAGCTGGGATTGCCGGACGACGTGAAGCCGGCCGCCTAGACACGCGGACGGCCGGTGCTACCATGCCTCCGACAAAGCAGCGACGATTGGCCTTGCGGACTGCTGTCCGCATCGGGACGCAGGGCGAGCGATGGCGGACACGTTTGAGATCCGCGGCACGGTCGCCAAGGTCGACGACAGCCTCGGTCTCGTGTTTGGGTTTGGCGCGGTCTGCACCGAGGACGGACAGCCCTACTACGACACCCAGGACGAACACGCCTCCGAAGCGGAGCTGCTCAAGGCCCTCCTGAACTTCGTCGAACACTGGCAGATCGCCGGCGAAAAGCACGCCACCGACGACGCCGGGCTGCCGGAGATTCACGGCTCGGTCCCGTTTGTGTTCCCGCTGCTGTCCGACGTGGCCAAGGCGCTCGACATCCAGACGCCGACCACGGGCGCGCTCATCGCCATGAAGCCGACGCCCGAGGTGTTTGCCAAGTTCAAGTCGGGCGAATACCGATCGTTCTCGATGGGCGGCACCGCCCGCCGCCGGATCGTGGAGGCCTAGCGTGCCGAAGAACGATCTGTTTGACATCGAGATCCGCGAGTTCAGCGCCGTGCCCGACGGGGCGCACGAGGGCGCCAACGCGGTGCTGATGAAGCGGCGCGATCCCGGCGACGCGAACAATCCAAACGACGATCCGCCGAAGACCCCGCCGATCCAGAAGCGGCTGCTGAGCGTGTTGACCAGCGTGGCCGACGGCCATCAGCACGGCATCGAGATCAGCAGCCGCGGCGACTGCTGGGTGACGTACTCAAAGGGCAAGACCGACCCCACCGACCACTCGCACGCCATCGCCAAGGGGCCAGACGGCACCTTCGTGCTAGGCATGACGGGCGGCCACACGCACACCATCGACCAGGCCGATATGGCGCAGGCCCTGCTTGCGCTGGTGAACAAGGGAGACGACCCCATGGCTCCGACCGCCGAGGAACTGCAAGCCCAGGTTGACCGCCTGACGAAGATCGTGGCGCTCACGCCCGAGCACCGCGCCCACTTCGACACGCTGGACGAGGCGTACCAGGACGACTTCCTGGCGAAGTCCGCAGCTGACCGCGACGCCGCCCTCGAGGTGGCCAAGAGCGCGGACCCGGTGGCCTACACGACCGACGCCGGCATGGAGATCCGCAAGTCCGCCGGCGACGTCGTGATCGCGATGGCCAAGCAGGCCGACGCCACCGCGCGCGAAAACGCCACGCTGCGCAAGCAGGCCGAGCAGACGGCGCTGGAGAAGCGGGCGACCGACGAGCTGCCGAACCTGGGCGGGACCGTGCAGGTCCGTGCGGCCATCCTCAGCGCCATCGACGGCATCGAGGACGAGGACGTTCGGAAGGCCGCCCACGAGCGCGTGCGCGCGGGCAGCGAGTCCCTGGGCAAGGTGTTCAAGCCGCAGGGGCACAGCGGCGCCGGCGACCCCGTGGACGGGTCGGCCGAAGCCAAGCTGGCGGCGCTGACCAAGACCTACGCCGAGAAGCACAACGTGTCGATGGCCAAGGCCGCGGCCGCGGGGCTGGCCACCGACGAAGGCAACCGGCTCGACCCCGCGGCCGAGCCCGCGGCCCG
>VXPS01000023.1 GCA_009839425.1 Chloroflexota bacterium | reverse complement strand
GGCCACGGCGATCCTGGTGCTGGGCGTGCCGATTCTGGACATTGCCTGGTCCATCGGGCGGCGGTTGGCCAGCGGGCGACGCTTCGCCGAGCGCGACGCCGAGCACTTGCATCACCGACTCTGGAAAGCCGGCGTACCCCAGCCGGCCATTGCGTTGATGTACTACGCGTTGGCGGGTGTCCTTGGTGTCATCGCGCTCCTGGTCGAGCGGCTGGACAAGATCTTCGCGTTTCTGGGCCTGGCGGCGTTTCTGGGAGTGCTCCTGGCGATTCTGAGCCGGGCGCCTCGTCGTCGGGATATCCCGCGGCGCTAAGCCGGTTCATACCTGTAGGAGGTCCCATCAACCGCCTCTATACTAGGGCCGTGACCTACGGAGGCCCCAAACGTTGAACCCCGATATCCATCCCGCGTATATGGACTGCCGCGTGACCTGTTCCTGCGGCGACATGTTTGAAACGCGCGCCACGACGTCCGCGATCCACGTGGACGTGTGCTCCAGTTGCCACCCGTTTTACACGGGTCAGCAGCGGCTGGTGGACTCGACCGGCCAGGTGGAGCGGTTCGAGCGACGCCGGCGCAGGTCCCGCGCCTAACCAGCCGCACCGGCCGCCAGAGGCCGCTGCGGCCCAAGACTAAGCGGCACGATTCATATGTCCGCGTCCTCTAACGGCAGCAACGAACTTCGCATCAACTATGGCGGCCAGGCCGTACTTGAGGGCGTGATGATGCGCGGCCGCCGGGCCGCCGCGACGGCGGTGCGGCACCCGGCCGGGCACGTCGTGCTCAAGGCTGAGGAACTGGATCCCAACCGGCTTTCGCAGCGGCTGCGCCGCGTGCCGTTCGTGCGTGGAGTCGTGGCCCTGTGGGAAATGCTGGCGATCGGCCTGCGGGCGTTGAACTTCTCGGCCAACGTGCAGTTAGCCGAGGAAGAAGACCAGGACGGGGGCCCCGGCGGCGCGGCCAGCGGAATGATGACGGGCAGCCTGGTGATCGGTCTCGTCGTCGGCATCGCGCTGTTCTTCGTGCTGCCGCTGGTGCTGACCTCGTTTACCGACGGCCTGGTCGAGTCCGACTTCGTCAGCAACGTGATCGAAGGCGGCGTGAGGATGGCGGTCTTCGTGACGTATATCGCGCTAATCGGACTCATGCCCGACATCCGGCGGGTATGGATGTATCACGGGGCCGAGCACAAGACGATCAATACGCTGGAGGCTGGCGAGAAACTCTCGGTGGCGAATGTGCGGCGATCCAGGCTGACACACCCACGCTGCGGTACCTCCTTCATCGTGACACTGGTGGCGATCTCGATCATCGTGTTCGCACTGTTGGGGCGTCCGCCGATGGCGATTCGCGTGGTGTCCCGCATCGTGCTGCTGCCGCTGATCGCCGGCGTGGGGTACGAGTACATCATGCTGACGGCCCGCTACCAGGGGCATGCGCTCGCGCGATGGGCGTCGAAGCCGGGCATGTGGTTCCAGAAGATGACTACGCGCGAGCCGGACGACGAGCAGCTTGAGGTGGCGATTACGGCGATGGATCACGTGCTGGCACGCGAGGACGACCTGGCGGAATTGCGGCCGACCGCCGTGACGGCGGTGGTGGTAGATGATTGACCGGCTGGCCGAGGCGCGCCGCCGCTACGACGAGCTGACGGCGGAGCTTGCGGGCGCCGGAGGCGCCCTGGACTCTCGGCGCCTGGCAAGCGTGGGCCGCGAAATGGCCCAACTGGAGTCGGCGGCGCGGCTGCACGACGAGCTGTCGGACGCCCGGGAGCGCCTGACCGAAGCGCGCGACTTGCTGGAGTCGACCGATCCTGAACTGGTGGAGCTGGCGCGCGACGAACTGGACGAGGTGCAGGCGGAGATTGCTGGGATCCAGGCCCGCGCCATCGACGTGCTGGTAAGCGACGACCCTGACGACGCACGAAACGCCATCGTGGAAGTGCGTGCGGGCACAGGCGGCGAGGAGGCGGCGCTGTTCGCCGGCGATCTATTCCGCATGTATACGCGCTATGCCGAGCGCCTGCGGCTTAAGTCGGAACCGTTGACCGTGAGCGGCACCGACCGCGGAGGCGTGAAGGAAGGCATTCTGCGCATCGTCGGCGCCCGAGCGTTTGGCGCGTTCCGGTTCGAGAGCGGCGTGCATCGCGTGCAACGCGTGCCAGTCACAGAGGCCGGCGGCCGCATCCATACCTCGGCGGCCAGCGTGGCCGTACTTCCGGAAGCCGAGGAGATCGACATCGAGATTCCCGAGTCCGACGTTCGGGTCGACGTGTTTCGCTCGAGCGGGCACGGGGGGCAGAGCGTAAACACCACGGACTCCGCCGTTCGAGTCACGCACCTGCCCACGAACACCGTGGTGAGCATTCAGGATGAGAAATCCCAATTGCAGAACCGAGCGAAGGCCATGCAGGTCCTGCGCGCGCGACTGCTTGAGCAGGAGCGGGAACGGCAGGCGGTGGAACGCGGGCAGGCGCGCCGCGACCAGATCGGCAGCGGCGATCGCAGCGAGAAGATTCGTACCTACAACTTCCCGCAGGACCGAATCACCGATCACCGCGTGGGTCTGACGGTTCACAATCTGCCCGCGATTCTGGACGGCAACCTCGACCGGGTGGTCGATTCGCTGCGGCAGGCCGAGCGGGACCGGGAACTGGCGGGCTTTGCCGACAACGGCGCCGCCTGACACGCTGGCGGAGCTGCGCCGCACGGTCATTTCGCGTCTGCGCTTGGCTGGTGTTGATACGCCGGTGCTGGACGCGAATGTCTTGTTCGGACACGTGCTTGGGATTGCCCCCGAGCAGGTTGCCCTGCGGGCCAATGCCCAATTGGGGCCCGAAGACCTGCGAGCAATCGAGGCCGTGACGCAGCGCCGCGAACGGCGCGAGCCGGTGGCCTACATCACCGGACGCAAGGCGTTTCGCCGGCTAGAGATTGCAGTGAATCGGGATGTGCTGATTCCTCGGCCTGAGAGCGAGTTGCTGGTGGAGGTTGGCCTGGAACTGTGGGACGCCAGCCCCGGGGCTGCCTTGGTGGAAATCGGAACCGGCAGCGGGGCCATGGCCCTGGCGCTGGCGGACGAGCGGCCCGATCGTTGCGTGGTTGCCACGGACTGTTCGTACCGGGCCCTGCAGGTTGCCGGAAGCAACGCCCGGAGACTTCAGCTCGCAGACCGGGCGGAGTTTCGTCTAGGCGACGGTTCCGCGGACGTCAGCCTTGAGGGCGCGGCAGTGCTTGCCAATCTGCCTTACATCCCGACCGCTGTCCTGGACACGCTCGAACCCGAAGTCTCGCGCTGGGAGCCTAGACTGGCGCTCGATGGAGGTCCGGACGGCCTGGCGGTGATTCGCCGGGTCGTGGCGCAGGTTGGTCGCGGTCGGGCGCGGGCCGCCGCGTTCGAGATCGGAGTCGGGCAGTCCGAGGCAGTTGCGGCGCTGTTGCGAGCGGCTGGATTCGTTCGCACGGCAGTGTTTCGGGACCTCGCCGGCCATCCGCGCGTCGTGTCCGGCACCCGCGTAAGCTGAGCGCAGGCGTCGGCGTTGAGACCGCGCGCCCGGGAGGATGCCGCGACGCGTGTCACCTGCAACGGATTCGCCGCGTAGTGGCCTGCTGTTCCTTGTGACCGCGCCTTCAGGCGCCGGCAAAGACTCGGTGATCGGCGTGCTGCGAGACCGCGGCGCTGACCTGACCTTCGCGATCACAGCGCTGACGCGCGAGCCTCGCGAGGGAGAGCGGGACGGCATCGACCACTTCTTCCTCCCCGACGCGGAGTTCGAGCAGCGGTTGCGACGCGGCTGGTTCTTGGAAACGGCCAGCGTTTACGGGCGCCGCTACGGCACGCCCATTCACCAGGTGCGCGAGCCGCTGCTCGCAGGGCGGGACGTGATGTTGCGGCTGGACGTCCAGGGCGCGCGCGAACTCAAGCGCCGCTATCCGGGCGCGATCGCCATCTTCGTCGAGCCGCCCTCGCCGGAAGAGGCGGAGCGCCGCATGCGATCCCGCGCTACCGAGTCGCCGATGGAAATTGAGCGCCGGATTGCCGCCATGCGCGACTACGAACTGTCGTTTGCCGACGAAGCCGACTTTCGGGTCGTGAACACGACAGGCGACCTGGGGCAGGCGGCCGGGCGTGTATGGGAAATCGTGACCTCGGTCCGGCGGACCCCCGAGCGAATGGCGGTGGCGGCCGATCTGACCCCGGTCCCGCCTCCCGATTAGCGGCGTGCACACAGCGACGCCCGCCTACGCCGAGGTGATCGTGGCGGCCGGCGACGTGCGCGGCGACCACACATTTCACTACGGCGTGCCGGACGACCTGCGCGGCAAGCTGCGCCCCGGCCAGTTGGTGATGGCGCCGTTCGGCGCGCGGCAGCTGCCGGGGATCGTGTCGGCACTGGCCGAAGCGTCGCCGGTCGAGGCGACACGCGACCTGCTGCAACTGGTCTGGGAGCCGCCACTGATCGGCTCGCGACAGCTTGCGCTGGCACGCTGGGTGGCCGCGCGCTATGGCGCGCCGCTACGAGCGTCGTTGGACCTCGTCGGACCGCCGCGACTCGCCAATCATCTGCATGCCGTGTTCACGGCGGCCGGCCCGGGTGAGGCGGCAGCGGACCTGGCGAGGAGCGAGCGGCGCGTGCTCGACCTCCTGCGCGAGCGCGGGGCGCTTTCCCAGGCCGCATTGCGGAGCCAGCTTGGCAAGACAGCCGCCACGCGCGGCGTTTCTCGCCTGGTGCGCCTGGGGCTGGTGGAGCGTCACGTCAGCCTGCGTCTGCCTGAACCGGTGTCGGAGCGGTTCGTGACGGCGCTGCGCCCACCAGACGGCGAACGGCCGGCCGATTTGCTGCGGCGCGCACCCAGGCAGCGAGCGCTCTGGGAGCGCCTCAGCCGCGCCGCCGGTCCGCTCCCAGTCGCCCAGGCATTGCGCGAAGCTTCGGCGTCCGGACCGTCCCTGCAGAGTCTGGTCGCACGCGGGCTGGCTCGAATCGAGAGGCGAGGGTCGGCCATCTACCTCGTGGACGGGTCGGGGAATGGGCTGCCTGACGGCGTGACGCCCGACCCGACGGCGTGGTCGCAGATCAAGCCAGCGCTGAAATCCGGTACGACGACCGCAATAGTGGTCCAGGGTGGCGAGAGGGACCGCTGGCCTCTCTTCGCCGCCGCCATTGAACGCGTTGTCGCGGAGGGGCGTCAGGCCCTGATTGTGGCGCCCGACGCATTGACCGCCGCCGAACTGGCCGAATGGCTTGCCGCTCGGATGAGTCTGACGGTGGCCGACAAGTCCCGGGCTCGCACACCCGCCCAGCGCGTTTCGCTTTGGCGCTCGTTGCGGGCGGGCGAGATTGACGTGCTGGTCGGCACGCGCGACGCCACGTTCAGTCCGCTCACGCGTCTTGGCCTCGTAATCGTGGATCGCGATGAGGACGCCGGTCATAAGAACCGCGTTGCGCCCAGATACCTCGTGCCGGTGTGCGCCGCGAAACTGGCCGAGCTGTTCCACTGTCCCCTGCTGCTGGGAACCGAGACGCCGCGAGTGACATCATTTCACGGAGTCGAGACCGGCCAGGCCAGCCTAGTCATCGCCGGATCGCCGTTGCCGGCAGATCAGTCGCAGGACGACGCGTCGCTCAATGTAGGAGTGCGGCGCTCCTCGCGCGAGGCGCAGATCGTGGACACGCGCCGGGCGCCTGCGGTGGGGCGGTACGAGGCGGTCTCGCGCGAGCTCTACCTGGCGCTGCGCGAGACCCTGGCAGAAAGAGGCCGGGCGGTCCTCTACGTCAACCGGCGCGGTTTGGCGGCCCTGACCATTTGCCGTACTTGCGCCCACGTCTTCGAGTGCCCGCGCTGCAGCACGGGGCTGGTGCAGCATCGCCAGACACGCCAGATCGTCTGTCACATCTGCAACTGGCGCGGCTCGGCGCCGCGCTGGTGCCCGGTCTGCGAGGGCGACCGCCTGCGCCTCTGGGGTTACGGCAGTGAGGCCGTGGCCGAAGCCGTGGCGCATCTGTTGCCGCGGGCTGCCGTGGCGCGAGTCGACAGTGACCGGCCGGCCGATGAAATGGATGCGGACATAGCTGCCTTTGAGCGAGGCGCGGTGCAAGTCCTGGTCGGCACCCAGCGGCTGTTGGGCTACGGCAAGCGACTGCAGGCTGACCTGCTGGGCATTGTGCAGGCGGACATCGGGCTACAGTTTCCCGACTTCCTGGCGCCGGAGCGGGTGTTCCTAACGCTGTCCCGCCTGCGGCACCTGACAGCCGCCAACCGCTCAGCGGCGCGTACAGTGGTGCAAACGATGATGCCCCACCACCACGTTATCCAGGCCCTGCAAACCGGCAACTATCGCCGCTTCTTCGAAGCCGAGATGAAGCAGCGACGCGGCGATGGCCTGCCGCCGCTGCGTCCACTTATCAAGGCGTCCTTCGGCCATGCCAACGAGACTCGCGCCGAAGACGAGGCTCGGCGCGCGCGGCGCGAACTCAACACGGTCCTTGCCGCGAGTCCATCGCTGGATATCGATGTGCTTGGTCCAGCCCCGGCCTTTATCTACCGACAGCGCGGTCAGTACCAGTGGCAGCTGCTGTTGCAGGGCCACGACGCCGAGAAGGCCCTGCCGCTCTTTCACGGCGGCTGGACGCTGGACGCCGACCCGCTGGACTTGACATAACCGAGATGGCCGTCTTGACCGTCCTTCCCGTCGACCACCCCATGCTGCGCCGCAAGGCCAGCCGCGTTCGGGGCGTGTCGGCCGGCCTGCGAACGTTTGTGGAGGACATGTTCGAGACCATGCAGGCACATCGCGGGGCCGGTCTAGCGGCAACGCAACTCGGCCGCCCGTGGCGTGTGATCGTGGCGGATACCGGGTCCGAACGCTTTGCCCTCGTCAACCCCGAGATCGTTCGGTCCGGCGGCGCCGCCGTGGCCGACGAAGGCTGCCTGAGCCTCCCCAACTGGTACGGGCCGGTAGAACGTGCCACCGACGTCACGGTGAAGGGCCTCGGCCTGGACGGAAAGCCAGTGCGCCGCCGCCTGCATGACCTGGCCGCGCGGGTGGTGTTGCACGAAATCGACCACCTGGACGGTGTGGTGTTTACCGACCGGCTGGTGGATCCCGAACAGCTGCGATTTGTGGACCCGCGCTCGCCGGAAGCGCAGGACTTGCGCGCATCCTAGGCGCCATGCGGATCGTCTTCTTCGGCACGCCGGACTTTGCCGTCCCCTCGCTGCGCAGGCTGACGGAGCGATTCGACGTGGCGCTGGTCGTGACGCGGCCCGACCGGCCCGTGGGTCGAGGTGGCCGTCTGACGCCGCCGCCGGTCGCAGGCGTGGCCCGCGATCTGGACCTGGACCTGTTTCAGCCCCCCAATCCCAACAAGCTGGAGGCCGTCGAGGCTATTGCGTCCTATGAGCCGCAGGCGGTGGTGTGCGTGGCCTACGGTCGTCTGCTGGGCACGCTGCTGCGCCGGCTGGCGCCGCCCGGGATCCTCAACGCGCATCCGTCCCTGTTGCCGGCCTACCGCGGTGCGTCGCCGATTCAAGGTGCGTTGCTTGAAGGCGCCCGCGAGACCGGCGTTACGCTGATTCGGCTCGTCCGCGCTCTCGACGCCGGACCAATCGTGGCGGTCGAGCGAGTACGGATCGATCCCGACGAGACGGCGGCGGACCTGCACGCGCGCCTGGCCGACCTGACGGCCGATCTGCTGACCGGCCTCCTGCCCGGCTGGGCCGCCGGTGAATTGTCCGAAGAGCCGCAGGACGAATCGAAGGCCAGCCTCACGCGTCCCCTTGAGCGCAAAGATGCCGACCTTGATCTGCGCCAACCGGCGCTCGAGCTTTACAACCGCTGGCGGGCGTTTCAGCCCTGGCCCGGTGTGCGGGTGCGCGCGGGAGACACGATCTGCGGGCTGACGGACGTGCGCCCCGGCAGCCGGCAGCTAGAACCCGGACAGGTGCGCCTTTTCGAAGACGCCCTCCTCCTTGGCTGCGGCGACGGGTCGCTGTCGATTCGCACACTCCAGCCGGCCGGGCGCAAGCGCATGGCGGCGGCGGCGTTCGCCCGCGGATATCACCGCGTGTTGCAGGTGCCCTGGGGCCATCCCTATCCCGATGCGAGGCCACCGCTGATCGAGTAACTGGAAGCTCCGCTACGGTGCCGAATCGACCCGGTGATACCCTTAACTCCGAGACGCGTCGCCTACCGCAGCGACCGCGCGAAGAGGCTCGCCAATCGTGTTCTTTCCCTTCTTTGATCCTTTGTATCTCCTCCTGATCGCCCCGGCGTTCATCCTCGCCATGTGGGCTCAGAACCGGGTCAAGGGGACGTATCGCAAGTATTCCCAGGTCATGTCCAGCTCGGGCATCCCGGCCCACCTGGCGGCCCGGCGCCTGCTGGACGCCGTGGGCCTCTACAACGTGGAGGTCAAGCGGGTGCCGGGCGAGCTGACGGATCACTACGACCCGACCAAAAAGGTGCTGCGCCTATCCGACGGCGTGTTCGACAGCAACTCGCTCGCCGCCGTGGCGATCGCGGCGCATGAGGCCGGTCACGCCATGCAGGACAAGATCCGTTACCCCTTCCTGGTGCTGCGAACGGCCATGGTGCCCATCACCACTTTCGGTTCGCGCTTCGGCTACTTCATGCTGATTGGCGGGTTCCTATTGGCCATGTTCACCGGCGGTGGTGAGCTGGGTCTTGCCGTGGCCTGGATCGGCCTGGCGCTTTTCAGCACCGCCTTCGTGTTCGCGCTGATCACGCTTCCGGTCGAGTTCGACGCCAGCCGACGGGCGATTCAGATGATGGAAGGCGTCTATGTCATCAGCGGCGCCGAGCGCGTTCACGCCAAGAAGGTCTTGGACGCCGCGGCCCTCACCTACATCGCCGCGATGTTCATCGCGCTGATGCAGGTGCTTTATTTCGCGCTGCGCCTGCTTGCATTGTCCGGCAGTCGCGACTAGCCCAGCGGCGCTCGCATGAGCCGTCCCCCGCACGCAGCGCCGGGCCGTCTGCCGATTACCGGAGTTTCCACGCCAGACTTGCGTCAGATGCTATCGGGCGAACCGCGGTACCGAATCGATCAGCTGCAACGCGCGGTCTATCGGGAATCGGCCACGGATTTCGAGCAGATTCTGACGTTGCCGACCTCGCTACGCTCGGCGCTCACACACCGCTTCCGCTTCGAGTCGCTGGACTCGGTCCGTACCGAAATATCGTCCGATGGAACGCGTAAGGCCTTGTTTCGAACCGCCGACGGCGCGCCGGTGGAAACGGTCGAGATGCCCACGGAGCGCGCTGGCGCCACGACCATCTGCCTCAGCTCGCAGGCCGGCTGCGGCATGGGCTGCACATTTTGCGCCACCGGCGCGATGGGGTTGACCCGCAATCTCACCGGCAGCGAAATCGTGGACCAGTTTCTGCACTTCCGGCGGCGCTCCGAAGCCAAACGGATGCCCGACCGGGCGGTATTCATGGGGATGGGCGAGCCGCTGGCCAATCTTCGGGAGGTCAAGTCGGCCGTTCGCCTGCTCGTCGATCCGCTGGCCGTAGGGCTCAGCCCCCGCCGCGTCACCGTGTCCACCGTGGGTCTGCCGCGGGGCATCCACGCCATGGCCGGCTGGGGGCTGCCCGTGAGCCTGGCGATATCGCTGCACGCACCGGACGACCGGGTGCGGGCCGAGCTCGTGCCGGTCGCTCGTCGCTTTCCGCTCGACACGCTCATGGACGCCAGCCGCCGCTTCCAGCGGCAGGCGCGGCGGCGCGTGACGTATGAGTACACCCTGCTGGATGGGGTGAACGATTCGCCAGCCCAGGCGGCTGACCTGGCGCGGCTATTGCGCGGCCAACGCTGTCACTTGAATCTGATTCCGTTCAATGTCTATCCGGGTGCGCGCTTCCGTCCGACGCCTCGGGCCGGAATCCGAGCATTTCGCGACGGTCTTCGCGCGCGGGGGATTCGAGCAACCGTTCGGCGCACTCGTGGCCGGGACATCTCCGGTGCCTGCGGGCAATTGCACGCAGGGGCGCTAGCTGGCAGGTAGCCGCGTGCGCGTCCGACTGGCGCGCCTTATCGTCGGGGCAGTCGAATCCGCGATGGCGTCGCGTTCAATGAAACACCGCACGGCGCGGCCAGCATCCCGGCGGGCCCCCTGGGTTTGGGGAGCGGCGCGGTGAGCCAGGTGCTGATCGCTCCCTCCATCCTGTCGGCTGACTTCGCCTCGCTTGGGGACCAGGTTCGCGAGGCTGAGGCCGGCGGGGCGGACTGGATTCACGTGGACGTGATGGACGGGCACTTCGTCCCCCGGATCAGCTTCGGCGAACCCATCGTTCGGGCCCTGCGACCGGTCACGGAGTTGCCGCTAGACGTGCATCTCATGATTGAGCCGGTTGACCCGCACCTGCGGGCGTTCGCCGCGGCCGGCGCCGATTCGATCACGATTCACGTGGAGGCCACACCCGATCCGGCCCGTACGCTGCAGGCCATCAGGGACCTGGGGGTTCGACCCGGACTCACCCTGCGGCCCGGGACCCCGGCATGGGCGCTCTGGCCCTACCTTGATCTAGCTGAGGTGGTGCTGGTGATGACCGTGGAGCCGGGGCGCGGAGGGCAAGCCTTCATGCCGGACATGCTGCCGCGAATCGAGCAAGTCGCCGAGCGACTCAATGCCCTGGACGGTCAGCGCTGGCTCCAGGTCGACGGGGGACTTAGCCCCGCAACCATCGGGCCTGCCGTCGATGCCGGGGCACAGGTCGTCGTGGCAGGGTCAGCGGTCTTTGGTGATTCCGGCGGCGTCGCAACCGCGATCGACCGCCTGCGCGGGGCGGCGTTGGGCTAGCCGGTTCGGTCGATCGTGCGGATGCAGCGCGTGCAGATCTTTACGCGCTGGTAGCGCCCGTCGATCATCAGGCGCTTACGCTGAACGTTAACGGACCACATTTTCTGTTTGCGAGGCGCCTTGCGCTCCCACCGTCCAGACGCCGAGTGGCGAATGTGGCGGCCGAACTGAGGACGCACATCACACACATCACACCGAGCCAAGAGCGCACCTACTTCGTTGACGCAAACCTGAACGCGTTCATAAGATCAACCTTCGCCATGCTAGCACCGCCAAAAGGCCACCCGGTATGACGCTGGCAGATTCCCAAGCCGAAGCTCCGGACTTGCGTGACGGTCGACGCTTTATGCACGCAATCGAGTACAGCCTGCGCTGGCTCGAAATCAACGCCGAGGCGATCGACCGTCTCAACGTCTACCCGGTGCCGGACGGCGACACCGGGACCAACATGGTGCTCACGCTGCGAGCCGCGGTTCGCGAGGCAACCGAAAACCCATCCGACAACGTCGACGTCGTCGCGGCCAACCTGGCGCGCGGCGCCCTGTTGGGTGCGCGCGGCAACTCCGGCGTCATTCTGTCGCAGATTATTAGCCGCCTCGCCCCCGGTCTACACGGCCAACCCGCGATAGGCAGAGCCGAGGTGATCTTTGAC
>VXPS01000041.1 GCA_009839425.1 Chloroflexota bacterium | reverse complement strand
CTTGCAGACCGCGCCCGAATGCCTGTGCGCTGTATTGGCGCGGCCGACCAAACCGACTAGGCCGTTCGCCCCCAGCGCTCGATGCGTTCGTTCAACAAGTCGATGTCCTGCGCCAGGATGCGGTCACCCTCGGTTACGGCCTTCTCGATGGCCTCTTCCACCGATGCGTCGCCGGTCATAGCCGTGTGAGCAATCCCGCGCCAGGCCAACCACTCGATCTGGTTGGGGTGGTAGCCCTGCCAGGTCCGGAAGTCGCCTCGGACAAACGAGACCAGCAGGTCTTGCCGCTCCGGCGGCGCGGCCAAATTCTCCGGCGACTCCAGCGCGTCCCACCGGCAGGGCAGGAAGCCGCGGTCGGTCGCCGCCCGCGCCTGCATCTCGGGGCCCGCCATCCAGACCAGGAAATCCACGACCGGCTCAACCACGCCCTGTCGGGCCGCCGAGTCAATGACGTAGTGCCCCTGGTTGGTGCGATGCACGGCCACCGTGCCGGTGACGTCACCCTTTGGCTGCGGCGCCAGCGACCATCGGAAACGGTCGCTGATGCCCCCGATTAGGAAGCCTTTCGCGTCGCCGCGGCGCAACTCGGCCCCGACCTTACCGGCCGTAAAGAGGTCGCCAAACTCACCCGCCAACTCGCGCTGCGCCTCGGTCGGGGGCGAGACCTGGTGCTTGTGAATGAGGTCGACCCCGAACTTGAAGCCCTGATCGCCACCATCGTCAAATTGACTGGTGTGCGTGCCGTCAGGCGAGATGTACTGCTTGCCGCCGAAGCCCCAGCCAATCGGCGTCCAGAAGTGGATGTCGCCACCACCTGAGATTCGGGTACCCCAGTTTCCGTTGTCCGCGTCGGTGGACTGCTTGGCCGCCTCGAGCCACTCGTTGCTGTACGTCCAATCGGCCGACGGCTCCGGAACACCGTACTGGTCATACAGATCAATGTTGTAGTAGTGGCCGCTCACGTTGCCCTGGTACGGCAACCCGAACGCGTGACCCTGGAACGAATCGACGAACGGGTGATCAAGGTCATAGTTGATCGTGTAAGAGTCCGGCTCGAAGATCAGGTCATCCCCGTTGAAGGTGGGGTGGCGGTCCAGCACGTCGTTGATCTGGACAAACGAGTCTTGATGGGCGCCGAAGAAGTTCCAACTCAACAACGCCGCAGCCGGGGCGCTGCCCGCCGCGATGCGAATCGCGAACGTCTCGAAAAACAGGTCCTCCTGCGGTGTGAACTTTATCCTGATATCGGGCCGTGCCTGCGCGAAGTTGGCGAGCGCCCAGGTGGTGGACTTTCCGCGCACGCCAGAGACGTGGTCGCTGATGAATTCGAACTCCACCGTCTCTGCCTGAGGCGCCGCCATCGCCTGTGTCGCCACCTTCTCAGCGGCGACGGGGGCTGCCTGGGTCACTTCCTGTTGAGCTGCTTGCGTGACGCTCGGCTCGACGGCCTCGGACTCGCCACACGCCGCCAGCGCGGCCGCGCCCGCGGCGCCGATTCCAAGTGCCGAAGTCGCTGTCAGGAATCGCCGTCTCGTCAGATTGCGGACCATTGCACTCCCCTCCCTGTGTGCGCCAGCCCGCATTCGCGGCAGCGCTTCGCGCCGAAAGTATAAAAGCTCAAATGAGGCCATGCCCAATTGCGCTGCAATAGCATTCGGGCGCGGTCTTGCAGACCGCGCCCGAATGCTTGTGCGCCGTACTGGCGCCAATGAGCGAACCGACTAGGCCGTTCGCCCCCAGCGCTCGATGCGCTTGTTCAGCAAGTCCACGTCCTGCCGAAGGATGCGGTCACCTTCGTTCACGGCGCTCTCGATGGCCTCTTCAACCGACGCCTCGCCGGTCATGGCCAGGTGGGCGCGGCCGCGCCAGGCCAACCACTCGCGCTGGTTGGGATGGTAGCCCTGCCAGGTGCGGAACTCGCCGCGAACGAACGAGACCAGGAGGTCCTGCCGCTCCGGCGGCGCCGCCAGGTTCTCCGGCGACTCCAGTGCGTCCCAACGACAAGGCAAGAACCCGCGGTCGGTCGCTGCGCGCGCCTGCATCTTGGGCCCGGCCATCCCGACCAGGAAGTCCACGACTGGCTCAACCACGCCTTGTCGTCGCGCCGAGTCAATGACGTAGTGCCCCTGGTTGGTGCGATGCACGGCCACGGTGCCGGTTACGTCACCCTTCGGCTGCGGCGCCAGCGCCCAGCGGAAGCGGTCACCGATGCTGATCACGGCGTTGCCCTTGGCGTCGCCGCGTCGCAATTCGGCACCGATCTTGCCGGCCGAGAAGGCGTCGCCGAACTCACCCGCCAACTCGCGCTGGGCGTCCGTCGCCGGCGACACGCCGTGCCTGTGGATGAGGTCTACCGCGAACTGGAAGCCCCGGTCCCCGCCGTTGTCAAAGTGCTCCGTGTGCGTGCCGTCGGACGAAATGAACTGCTTCGCGCCGAAGCCCCAGGAGATGGGCGTCCAGTAGTGGATGTCGCCACCGCCGCCGATCCGGGTTCCGTAAATCTCGTTGTCCGGGTCGGTTGCCTGCTTGGCGGCGTCCAGCCACTCGTTGCTGTACGTCCAGTCAGCCGACGGCTCGGGCACACCGTACTGATCGTAGAGGTCGATGTTGTAGTAGTGGCCACTGACGTTGCCCTGGTACGGCAGGCCAAAGGCGTGACCCTGGAACGAGTCCACGAAGGGCCAGGTCGTGTCGTAGTTGATCGTGTAGGAGTCCGGCTCGTAGATGAGGTCGGCCCCATCAAAGTCCGGATGGCGGTCCAGCAGGTCGTTGATCTGGACGAACGAGTCTTGATGGGATCCAAAGAATCCCCAGCTCAACAACGCCGTGGCCGGGGCGCTGCCCGCCGCGATGCGGATGCCGAAGGAGTCGTCAAAGCCCCCGCCCTGCGGCGTGAACTTAATCTTGATGTCGGGCCGCTCGGCCTGGAAGTTGGCCAGCGCCCAGGTGGTGGATTTGCCGCGCACACCCGAGACGTGGTCGCTGACGAACTCAAACTCCACCGTCTTCGGCTGAGGCGCCGCCATCGCCTGGGTGACGACCTTCTCAACAACGACCTGGACTTCCTTGGTCACTTCCTTGATGACTTCCTCTTCGACCACCTGCGTGACGATCTTCTCGACGACCTTGGTTTCACCACAAGCAGCCAAGGTAGCCGCGCCAGCGACACCGACTCCAAGAGCCGAACTCGCCTTGAGGAATCGCCGTCGTGTCAGATCTCGAGCCATCTGCCTCATCCTTCCCTCAGTACGCCAACCCGCCAAGGCGGGATCAACGCCGCAGTCTATATCAATGCAGCAACGGTGCCCACCTTCCATCCCTACTATCGCCGGCAAGGGTAGAGAGCGGACACCCTAGGTGATACGAAGCTCCCTCGGAGTCAGCCAGGCAGCGACGGAAGGCGAGAACCGCACCAGCGTCAGGACGTCGCAACCAAGTGTCTTCGGCTCTGCACGTCAAGGTAGGGCTCGATGGCTGCCCGCATGTTCGGCGCAATCTCGCCAACTTCGGAAATGCCAACGATGCACGTCGAAACCTCCGGATGTCCGAGGACGTACTTGATGGCCGTGTCGGTCACTGGCTCGTCCCGCATGTCAGCAAGTGTCTCCAGTCGCTCAGCCACCGCGGCGTCGGCCGCGACGCGCTCCGGATCATGAAAGTGCCGCCAGTCACCCGCGTAGAGCGCGCGACGTTGCTCTGGGGTGAGGATCAAGTTTCCGCTCGCAAACGGGCTGCGCGCCAGGACGCCTGTGTCGGCCGCAGCAGCGATGGGAAACAGCTCGACCGCAGCCTGTGGACCAGCCGCGTTGAATGGCGTCTCGACAACCTGCGCACCCCAGCGTCTGACGGCCTCGGCCACCACTGCGGGACTTGAGGACACGCCCCAGGCGCGGATCTCGCCACGATCCTGAAGGCGTCGAAGCTCCGCGAACGGTTCCTCGCGCAACACAGCCTCCATTGGCGGGTCGTGCAGGAGGTAGACATCGATATAGTCCGTTTGGAGCCGCTGGCGCGAGAGCTCGCAGGCCCGACGAATCGAGGTCGCGCGGTAATCCTGCGGCTGCTCGTCAAGCAGCATCTGGGCACCATCGACCCCGGGCAGGTAGCCCGTCTTGGTGATGTATGTGACCTCATCGCGCCGGTCGCGCAGGGCGTGCCCCAGGATTACCTCGCTCCGACCGTTGCCGTACGCCTCCGCCGTATCAAAGGCCGTGATGCCCGCGTCGGCCACTGCCTGTACCAAGTCCACGGCCTCGGGCGCCGGCATCGGCCCCCAGGCCAGACCACCGATTTCCCAGCATCCCATGGTCAGCGCGCTGACCTGCATGCCCGTCGCGCCTAGCGCTCGGCTATTCACGTTGGTCTCCTCCCAGCTTCATGCGACGAATCGCTCTACCCAGCGCATGAGGTCATCGCCGACGGACTGCCAGCCCGGCTCGAGATTCAGCATATGTCCACGTCCGTGATAAAAGTTCGGAATCACGCGATAGCGTGCGGCAATGCGGCGAGTGACCCACGGGACAATCACAGGATCCTCGTCGCCGGCGCCTACAAATACGGGACATCGGATCTGTGAAGCCCTAATCACGGGCGGCCAGAAGGCAAGCTGCCTGGCCAGACGCCGGGGCTCAGGAATGCGATGGGCCGTCAACGCAGCCCGCTGATCGGGGCTGAGGCGTTCGAGGAAGGCCCAGTCGGCGAACGGATGCATGGGAGCGGAGTCAAACGGCCGGCCACAGAAGTTGCGGATGCCGGTGATCAGAAGGGATAGGCGCGGAATGGCCGGAATTCCGAATGGAGGGGCGCTGGACAACAAGGCCAGGCCGGCCGGCTCGGTCACGGTGGCGGCAATCTGCGCAAGCAGTCCGCCCATACTGTGCCCAAGCAGCACCGGGGCGCCCAACTGGCGCACCACGGCCGCCACGTCCGCTGCATAATCGCCAAGACCCACGCCCTCCAGCCGCTCATAATCCGAACCCGGCTGGTGCTGCCTTAGCCAGATGGCATACGTCTCGTAGCCATTCGAGGCCAGATACGCGCCAAACTGGTTCCAGACGTGCGCCCCGACCCAAATGCCGTGAATGGCAAGAATGGTCTGCGGAGCCTCGAGATCGGTCGTCGGCCAGTGGAGCGCCTGGAGCGGACCAATGTTGACTGTGCGCATCTGATATATGGTACGCAGCGCTACGGTGCGGTAGCCCCTGACCGCTACGCCTGCATGGCCGGCGCGGATGGGCAGTGAAGGCAAGAGCGAATTGACGAACTCGCGGCCCATCCTGCAGGTGCGAAGCGTCACGAAAGACTTCGGCGGAGTTCGCGCGGTTGATCGCTGTAGCCTGGACGTATTGCCGGGAACGATCACTGGCCTCATTGGACCCAACGGAGCCGGCAAAACCACGCTCTTCAATCTGGTGGCCGGCACGCTGGCTCCAACCAGCGGGCACATAATTTTCGAGGGACAGGCCATCGGCGGGCTGCGGCCGCACCAGACGTTTGCTCGCGGCCTCATGCGCACATTCCAGATTCCGCGGGAATTGCGTCGCATGACCGTGCTGGAGAATCTGATGTTGGTGCCTGCCCGACAGACCGGCGAGCGCCTGTGGTCGACCTGGCTTACTCCCTGGCAGGTCGCCAGGCAGGAAAGTCGAATTCAGGCTCAGGCGCTGGAGGTCCTGGACCTGGTCAATCTTGCCCATTTGGCGAACGAACTGGCCGGCAATCTGTCGGGCGGCCAGAAGAAGCTGCTGGAATTGGCGCGAACTCTCATGGCCGAGCCCAGGCTCGTGCTTCTTGACGAACCGGGCGCCGGCATCAACCGAACGCTTCTTCGCGATCTCTCCGCCAACATCGTGCGCGCCAGTGTCGAGCGAAATGTCACGTTCTTGATCATCGAGCACGACATGCGCTTCGTCATGAACATGTGCGATCCGGTGATCGTGATGGCCAACGGATCTGTGATTTCGGAAGGGACGCCGTCGGCGATACAACGCGATCCACGAGTGCTGGAGGCCTACTTGGGCGGGCGGGTCAGTGGCACTGCTTGAGGCATCCGGAGTCGTCGCCGGATACGGCGAGACTGAAGTCCTCCATGGCGTGTCGATCAAAGTGAATGCGGGCGAAGTCGTCACGATCATCGGACCCAACGGCTGCGGAAAATCAACGCTCATGAAGGCAATGGTCGGTCTGGTGCGAGTCAGGACCGGCTCGGTGCACTTTCGAGGAGTCGACATTTCCGGACACGATCCGGAGCAGACCGTACGAAGCGGTCTGTGCTACGTACCGCAGACCGAAAACGTTTTTCCGTCCATGACGATCCGCGAGAATCTCGAAATGGGCGCCTTCGTGCGCCGTGACGATTACCAGTTCCGCATTGACGAAATGCTTGAGCTATTTCCCGATCTGCGACGCAGCGCACGTCTCAAGGCGGGAACCCTCTCGGGCGGACAGCGTCAGATGTTGGCGATTGCCAGGGCACTAATGCTGGACCCGGTACTTCTGCTCCTCGACGAACCGTCCGCGGGTCTGGCGCCTGCGCTGGTGGAAGGCGTCTTCGAGCGAATTCGAGACATCAACAGCACCGGCGTATCCATTCTTCTAATCGAACAGAACGCCAGGGAGTCACTGCGCATGTCCGATCGTGGCTATGTGCTCGCTGGCGGCGCCAATCAACTCCAGGACACTGGACCGGCCTTGCTTGACAATCCCGAGGTCGGCCGGGTGTATCTCGGCGGCTAGAACGAATCTCATGAATTCAGTTTCGTCCCAGCCAGAGAATCTCGCCGGGCCGTCGCGGCGCCTTCTGCGACGTATGGGCCTCAGCATGTCGCCGGGCCGCATTTCTGCCCTGCTCGCTGCTGGACTCCTGATCCTGGGTTTCTTGCCCTTCATTAAGTTGGGCCTCGTCGTCAACGGGCTGATTCTTGGATCTGTGATCGCCCTGGGGGCGATCGGGCTGACGCTCGTCTACGGAATCCTGAAGCTTGGAAACTTTGCTCACGGCGACTACATGGCGTTTGGCGCCTACGTTGCCTTCTTCATCGTTGACGGCGTGCTGCCGCGAGTCGGCATCGAGGGTGCAGGACTTGGACCCTTCACGTTTGGATTCCCGGTACTGATCGCCCTGCCACTCGCGGCCCTGGTCGTGGCACTTGGCGCCATCGCGCTCGACGCGTTGATTTACCGCCGACTCCGGGACCGAGCGGCGAGCACCGCCATCCTCATGATGGCGTCGCTGGGCGTGGCGATCGCCATACGGGGGCTTGTCCAACTGATCTGGTCAGGTGAAACGCAGCACTATCCGCGAGAGTCGCGACAAGTCTATCACCTGCCGATGGACGTGCGCATTCCACCCGATGGCCTATTCGTCGCAGTCCTCGCGATAATCCTGGTTGCCGGGGTTTATGCACTACTCACCCATACAAAGATGGGCAAGGCCATGCGGGCGACGTCAGACAATCCGACGCTCGCGCTCGTGTCCGGAATCAACACCAAGCAGGTTGTCTGGTGGACGTGGGGGATAGGCGGTGCACTGGCCGCCGTCGCCGGAGTCCTCCTGGCGGTCGTCCAGGCGCAACTGCTACCGATTATGGGCTGGAAGTTTCTGATACCCCTGTTCGCCGCTGTGATCCTCGGCGGAATCGGCAACCCCTACGGGGCGCTGATCGGAGCCCTGGTTGTTGGCGTGAGCATGGAGCTGTCCACGCAGTGGATCAATCCCAGCTATAAGCCGGCGGTAGCGTTCGCAATCATGATCGGCGTCCTGCTGGCACGGCCCCGCGGCATATTCGGCGACGCACCGTAGCGGATAAGTTGCATGGACATTAGCGGAGTCTTCGACTATCTGATCGGCTTCGCCATCATGGCGATGATCTATGCGATCTTCACCTTGGGGCTCAATGTTCATTGGGGATTCACCGGCCTCTTCAATATCGGGATCGCAGGTTTTTTTGCGCTCGGCGCTTACACGGCCGCTCTACTGACCTCACCCCCGCCGGACCCAACGCAGTTCGAGGACTTCATATTCGGCGGCAACCTTGCCCAACTGGGCCTCTTCGACTTGGGTATTGATCTGTGGTTCTTCGTAGGAGTCGCAGCGGCCGCAGTTGTGTGCGGGATCGTTGCCCTGGTCATTGGCACCATCACGTTGCGGCTAAGCGACGACTACTTGTCGATCGCCACGCTCGGCATCGCAGAGAGCGTCCGCTTCTTTTTCCTGAACGAAAAGTGGGCCGCCAACGGCTCGAAAGGGCTCTACCGAATCCCCAAATTCATGGGCGACCTCGTTGCGCCTGAGAGCTACGACTATTTTTATGTAGTTGTCGTACTCATCGTTCTGGCCATACTTTTCGTGGCGGTGCAACGTGCGGCGAGATCGCCTTGGGGCCGCGTGCTCAGAGCAATCCGCGAGGATGAGGTCACGACAGCTGCGAGCGGCAAAAATGTCTTTCACTTCAAGCTCCAGTCGTTCGTGTTCGGCGCCATGATCATGGGAATCGGCGGCGCGCTGTTCGCCCATCACGTTCGATTCCTCTCGCCGCTGACCTTCGATCCCTTACTTGCAACGTTCGTGATTTGGGCAATGCTCATGGTGGGCGGATCGGGCAACAATCTCGGCGCGATTCTGGGGGCCTTCGTGGTGTGGGGCATTTGGGCGGGTACCCAGTTCCTCCCTGGCATCTTCTCCGATCCGAGCTTTCGCCTACTCATGATCGGCGTGCTCATTGTCGCCATCATGCTGTTGCGGCCTGGCGGGCTGTTGGGCGAGTGGCGGCGAATCGTTGAGCGTCGCCCCGCCTCGGCGACTGGGCGGGAGCCAGCCGGGCCCGACTAGCCTGGACCGAATCGCCTGGAGCAACTGAGTCGCGGGGACTACGGCGGGTCGGTGAGACTCCACCGGTGCCTGATTGCGGCCGCCTGGAAGACATCGCCAAGGGGCGGCCATGGGGCCGCCCCTTGTGGTTGTGCGGAGGGGTACGAGCTAGGGGAGTTCGAACCTTCCGGTGGACTTCACTGCGTCGCCTTCGACCGTCCAGACTTCGATTGGTCCGGCTACGTCGCCGTTTTCGTCAAAGTCCACAGGGCCGGAGGCGCCCTCGTAGTTGATGTCCTGACCGCTAGCGATGAGGCTCAGAGCCTTTTGGATTCCCGCCAACCCGGGGCCGACGACTTCGCCAGGTGGGTTCGCGACATCACGCAACGCGTCGCGGATGGCCACGGAATCCGTTGTTGTTCCAGCCTTGGCGGCTGCCAGCGCGATCAGCACGACGGCGTCGTACGTCTCGGCCAGGTACGGCTCCTGCGGCGCTTCCACGCCAAAGGTCAGAGTGTAGGCGTTGTAGAAGGCCTGGCGATCTGGGCTGTCCGGGGCTCCGGGCGCAGTGCCCAGGGTGCCGTCAAGCTTGCCGCCGCCAATGGCCTGGACCATGTCGTCGGACTTCACACCGTCCACGAACAGGAACGTGTCCGCGTAGTCGCCTTCCAGGGCCTCGCGGAGGTAGATCTCCGCCTGGCCGGGATAGCTGACGGTGACTAGGACGTCCGGGTTGCCCTCAGTGGCCTTCTCGAGTTCAGACGTGAACGTCGGCTGGCTGTCCTCGTGCGGTACCGAAGCCGTGACCGTCCCGCCCAACTCGGTAAAGGTCTGGGTGAATCGTTCGGCCAGGCCCTGCCCGTAGGCGTTGTTGATGTACATGATCCCGGCGCTCTTGTAGCCCTGCTCCCAGGCCAGCCGGCCGAGCACAACGCCTTGCGCTGCGTCCGAAACGGTTGTGCGGAAGAGGAAGTCGTCGTCTTCAAGCGCGGTGATACTGGGCGCCGTGGACGAGTGCGAGATCTGAAGCGTCTTGTTCGGAGCGGTTACCGAGGTGGCCACGGGGATGGTCACGCCGCTGGCCAACGCGCCAACGATTGCCGCCACGCTTTCAACGTCCACGAGCGCACGGGCCGCATCAACGCCCTGCACGGGGTTCACGCCCGTGTCGCGGTTGATGATGACCACGGAGCCGCCCTGGATTCCGCCGGCGCGGTTGATGTGGCTGGCGGCAAGGTCAGCCGCGTTGCCGTGGGAAACGCCGAAGTAGGAGAGCGATCCGGTAAGCGCATTGAGGTGCCCGATCACCAGCGGTGGCAGCATCTGGGCTTCCTGCATGACCTCGACGGTTACCTGCCGGACAACCTCGACCGGCTTCTCGACCTCGACAACTCGGACGACTTCCTGGACGACCGGCTTTTCGACTTCGACCGTGACCAGCTTCTCGACTTCGACCGTGACTTGTCGCTCGACCTCGACGGTCCTGACGACTTCGCTGGGAGCGTCGCTGGTCTCACCGCATGCGGCCAAGACGAAGGCGAACACGGCGATCATCACGAACGCGATTCTGAGACCTCTAAACATCAACTTCTCCTCCCGAGGCCAGTGCGCCCGTGTGAATGACTAAAGGCGCCGGAGATTTACATCCGGCAGGGCCAAATCTACTGTGCAAGTGACGCGCGCGCCTAGCGATCATGTGTGTGCCGAGACTGCTGCTGCGGCATCGGCAGCAGCGGCCAGGACGTCGGTCGCCTCTTCGATGTCGGCGTCGCTGATCTGATGGTGGGTGACCAACCGGAACATGTCTCCGCGAGCGCCGCCGACGCCGACGCCGTGCTTGGCGGCTTCGGCGACGAAGACATCCAGGTCGAGCACGTCGGGATCCCAGGTCACGAAAATGAGGTTGGTGTAGACGGGTGAAACCAGACGGAGGCCGGGTAAGTCGTCGATCACGTCGCCAAGCTGTTGGGCTCGGCGGTGGTCGTCGGCGAGTCGTCCGGGGCTGTCGCGTAGGGCGATGAGGCCCGCGGCGGCCATGACGCCGGCCTGTCGCATTCCGCCGCCGACGAGCTGGCGAGTTCGGCGGGCGCGGTCAATCAGATCGCTCGATCCGACGATCATCGATCCGAAGGGGGCGCCGAGGCCCTTGGACAGGCAGAACTGGACGGTGTCGGCGCCGTCGGCCAGATCGGATACCGGGAGATCGAGGGCCGCGGCGGCGTTGAAGATGCGGGCGCCGTCAATGTGGATTCGCAGACCGTGGCGCTGGGCTAGGTCGGCGAGGTCGCGCATGACCTGGGGTCCCCAGGCCACGCCGCCGCGCCGGTTGTGGGTGTTCTCGGTCCAGATGATGGCCGGGTTGAGCGAGTGGGTGGTGACGGGGCCGATGTGCGGCTCGATGTCGGCGGGGGTGAGCCAGCCAGGGGTCTGAATCGGGATGACGCTGCAGCCGGCCAGGGCGGCGAATCCGCCGGCCTCGGCGAGGGTGACGTGTGACTCGGGGTCGACGAGGAGGGTGTCGCCGCGGCGTGACAGGGTGAGCAGGCTGACAAGATTGCCCATGGTGCCGCTGGTGACGAACAGGGCGGCGTCCTTGCGGAAGAGTTCGGCGGCGAGGTCTTCGAGCTCGCGGACGGTGGGGTCTTCGCCGCCGAGGTCGTCGCCGACGACGGCATCGGCCATGGCCGCGCGCATCTCCGGGGTGGGGG
>VXPS01000090.1 GCA_009839425.1 Chloroflexota bacterium | reverse complement strand
GTCAGATGTGTATTAGCGCCCCGGCTGGTTCTATCCCATGCCTCACCCAGAGGTCGCGCTCAGGATTCGCGATCGACGTGCCGAGTCTCTCGCCTCATAGAACATCCGGCACCGCCCGTCCGGCAGCTCAATTACGCAGGGCTCCGAGACCATCCGGCAATCCAACTCGACGTCCAGGTCCAGCAGCGGTTCCGGCGATTTTGTCCACTCGATCCCGTCGTCCGAAACTGCGGTGAAGATGCCGCCGTCGATGCCTTCGGCCCCCGCCGCATAGAACATCCTGAAGCTGCCGTCGCCCAGTCGAAGCACTTCGGGGGCGTATACGGCGTACGTCTCCCGCTCGGTTTCCTGGGCGATACGCACACCGGGCTCGATCTCGAAGTTGAGTCCGTCCAGGGACGCCGCGCTCACGATGTGGTTCTGGGCGTCCAGCCCCGACGCCAACGGAAACGAGTAGTGGTGAAAGTAGAGCCGGTAAACCAGCCCCCGATCCGTCGGAAAGTACACGCAGCGCGGCGACCCGTACGACCACTCGCCATCGCCGATCCTCACCCCGTCTTCCAGCTCCCAGTCCAACCCGTCTTCCGACGTCGCACTCAGAATCACCGTGGGCGCGTCCGGCGTACGTGCCTCGTAGTACATGCGATACCCGCCCCCGGGAATCGGCACCACATCCGGGCACAGCGCGCGCTGGCTCGCGTGTGGACAATGGACGTCAACTCTCACGCCCTCGTCGAGTGTCCACGCCGACCCGTCGGCCGAATAGGCGCTGAGAATGTGTCCGAGGAGGTCGGTTCTCGTAGTCCCGGGCGTGAAGCCTGTGTAATACATCCGGTAGCCGCCCC
Organism: Chloroflexota bacterium; assembly: GCA_009839425.1. Lineage (GTDB taxonomy): Bacteria > Chloroflexota > UBA11872 > UBA11872 > UBA11872 > UBA11872. The sequence continues at coordinate 10,759 of VXPS01000090.1, read as the reverse complement.
CGGCCAGGGCCACCACATTCGGAGTCAGCACTCCGTTGCTGGGAACCAGCGGGTTGAACTCAATCGCGGGCGTCGCGTCCTTCGTCCACCGAACCCCAGGGTCGGTGTCGTGGTAGTGAACCGAAGTCAGTGGATCGAACCCGTCGTCAGTCATGGACTCGTCTCATGCGGCGTGCCCTACATCTGTGCTCAATTGACGCGTCCGTGACCACCGAAGTCAAGACCGCAGCCGAGGTGACGGATCGGTCGAAGTTCTAACCGCCCAGATACCCCTCCACCGCCCCCGCAAACTCCTCCGCTTCGTCGTCATACGTCTCAAACGGATCCGGCATCTCGAAGATCCGCCCGCGCACCCCGATCCCGTCCCAGTCCACCAGGTACGGCACGAACGACCAGCCGCCAAACTCGTCCAGTTCCCGCCAGTGCTCGATGTACTGGTAGACCAAGTACAGCTGGTTCTCCCAGCTCGCCAGCGCGCCCAGGTTGTGCTGAATGTCCTTCCAGTCGATGTGCGAGTCCGCCCGCGCCTCGGAAAGCGCCCGCACGATCCGGCCCCGCGCCCCGGCCCGAGTCCCCTGCGGAATGGCTAGCGGATTCACCGGCCCCGAAACCAGCCGGTTCATCAGCCCGCGCCGCTGCAACTCGCTGAATAGGCTAACCGTCGGGTCCACGTGGTGATAGGCCAGGTCCAGCTTCACCAGGTCCGGGTCCGCCCAGCCTTCCGGCGAATCGTCCGCGTAGTCGCGCAGTTCCGCCAGCTTCGTCACCCAGTCCACCCTGCCAATCAGGCGTTCCGGGTCGGATTCCAGCCCATCCAGGCACTCGCTCCACGCCGCTAGCGTCCAGTCCGTGTCCTCATCGCGACCGGCAAAGGCGGACGTTGCCGCCTCCAGGTAGATCCGCTGCACGTCGATCGCCGAAATTGTCCGACCGTCCACCAGTTCCACCGGCCACGGCCCGCCCGGGTTGCGCGAGATCGATTTGATCGACCGCACCGCCTCGTCCAGGTACAGCTCCGGATTCCACCCCGCCGCCAGCAGCTGCGCCACCAGCGCCGTCGTCCCCACCTTCAGCGCCGTCGCGTACTGCGACTGGTTCGCGTCCCCAACCACCACGTGCAGCCGCCGCAGCCCCGTCCGTTCGCTCAGCGGCTCGTCCCGCAGGTTGATGATCGGACGTCCCCCAAACCGCACCCGGTGGCTCACGTCCACCGACACGAACGCCGCCCGCTGCGACATGTGAAACGGCAGCCGTCCGCCCGCCTCCTTCGGATTCAGCGTCATTCCCGCCCCGGCGTACAGCTGCCGCGTCGTCAGAAACGGCAGCAGGCCCAGCACCAGGTCCCGGCTCCGCGGACTCGTCACGATCGAGTAGTTCTCGTGGTACCCGAACGTGTTCCCCAGGTGGTCCGTGTTGTTTTTGATGAAGAACAACTTCCGGTTCATCTCCTGCCGTTCCACCGTGTCCAGCAGCACCGCGGAGGCCGCGTTTTCCTGCTCCACGATGTCCCGCAGCGTCCGGCACTCGGCCGAGGCGTATTCGATGTGCCCCGAGTCCAGGTACAGCCGCGCCCCGTTGAACAGGTGCCCGCCGTTCCCCGGTTCCTCGTCCCACTCCCGGGGCGCGGGATCGATCAGACCGAACCGGCGGTCCTGGAACAGGATCGACTTCACCAGCCGCGCCGCCTGTCCGGGCGGCAACGCCCCGGCGGACGCGAATTCGATCTCCGTCCCAAAGACGATGTCGTCCATGCGTTGCCGCTACTGACCGCCCGGTTGCGGCGTCGGGTCCGGAATCTCGCGGATGATCCTTCGCCTGCGCTCCCGCAGGTCCTCTTCTTTCTCCGGTGCCGCCGGTTCCGTCGGCGCCTCCGCCGGTTTGGTCGGCGCCTCGGTTTCAGCACGCCAGCCGTGGCCGGCAACTACAAGATCCCGCATCGCATCACCTTCCCTCCGCGTCCAGCGCGGTCAGCAATCCCTCCAGCGACTCGGCCTCTGCGACCAGCCGTCCCAGCCGGTCCACTTCCTGACCGGCAACGTCGTCGAATCGCAGTGTCACGTCATATCCGTTTCGACGAAACACCACCCGGTCCCATTCCACCGCGCTGATGTCCTCGCCAAACCGCCGCAGCACATCCCCGCGCACCGCTGCGCGCGTACCCGTCGGCGGTGTCGTCAGCGCCCGATCAATGTCCGTTTCGCTCACGATCCGCCGCATCCGCCCTTCGTCTACCAGCATGTCGTACACGCACCAGTCCGGATCCAGGACGTGGTATCCCAGGTCCACCCGCCGCGCATCCTCGTCCTTCCACTCGGGGCCAAAGTCCTCACGCATCTCCGCGATCAGGCACTCCTTCGCCACCCAATCCACCCTATCGGCCGCCCGCGATCTGTCTCGCCCAAGGTCCTCCAGCACCGCTGCCCACTCGTCCAGCACCCACGTTGTCTCCGCGTCCCGTCCCCGATAGCGCTGCGCCGCCTCGCAATACCACGCCTGCACATCCAGTCCCGAAACCGGCTTGCCCCTTTCCAGGTCCACCACGCCGCCAAAGTCCAGGTCGTGCGACACCCGTCGCACCGCCCGCACCGGGTCCGTCAGCCGCTCCGACGGTCGCCAGCCCTCCATTGCCAGATCCAGGGTCAGGGCCATGGTCCCCACCTTCATCGCCGTCGCCCACTCGCTCCGGTTTGCGTCTCCTGCAATCACGTGCAGCCGTCGGTACTTCCCCGCGTCCGCGTGCGGCTCGTCCCGCGTGTTGAAGATCGGCCGCCGCGCCGTTGTGTTGATGCCCGTCACTTCCTCAAAGAAATCCGCCCGCTGCGACATCTGCAGCTGCAGCGGGTCGCCGCCCTCGATTCCAACCCGCCCCGCCCCCGCAAACACCTGCCGAGTCGCCAGGAACGGCACCGTCACCCGGATCAGATCATTCGTTGGAATCCGCCGCGACGTCAGGTAATTCTCATGGCATCCATAGCTGCGTCCGTGGTAATCCGTGTTGTTCTTCAACAGTCGAATCTGTCCATAGCCCAGCCTCGCGTTCCGCGCCGTCTCCGCCGCGAACATCACCCGCTCGCCCGCCCTGTCCTGAGCCACCAGGTCCTTCAGCGTCAGGCAGACATCCGTGCAGTACTCCGGGTGATTGTGGTCGTTGTACAGCCGCGCCCCGTTTCGCAGCACCGTGTTCGCCAGCAGTTCGTCCCGCGACATCCGGCTGCTGCGGTCCGTCGAGCCCGTCAGATCGCGAGGGTCACGCTCCAGCCGTTCCGCCCGCCCGCCCCGCAGGTCGCGGTACGGGTCCTCCCCGACGTAATCCCAGCCGCGAAACGCGCCCTCAACCGGCGCCGCCTGGATCAGTCGAGCCGCCTCGTAGGCGAAGTCAGGTTCGCCCGCAAAGCCCTCGCAGTTGAGCCCGTATTCGGTCTCGATGCCTGCGGGACGGTTCATGCGCCGCTCGTGCCGGGGAGTGACTCAATAGTAGCGCCGGCGCGCGCTACGGAACCTCTGTGCCTCGTCCCGCGGCTTCCGCTCGTTCCACCACGGCCTGCGCCATCGCGATGTCCCACAGCGCGATGCCCTGCGAGGCGAACAACGTGATCTCGTCGTCAGCCGTGCGACCCGGCACCCGCCCGGCCACCACCTGGCCAAGCTCGATCACCTGCCCCCACTGCAATCCGCCGGCTCGCTCCGCCGCCATCAGATCTCCGCCCTCCACATGCGCCCCGTCCAGGTCGTCCACGAACACCCGGTCCGCTCGCGCCACCGCGGCCGCGGCCACTTCGCCGTGCACCGGGTTATTGCTTCCCATCGCCACCACGTGCATCCCCGGCTCCAGGTCGTCCGCCAACAGCACCGGTCCCGCCGCCGACGTCGCCGTCACCACGATATCCGCGCCCCGCACCGCCTCTGTCGCCGACGTACAGGCAATCAGTTCCGCGTCAACCCGCTCGCCCATTGTCTTGACATAATTCTCGACGTTCGCCGGATTCCGCGAATACACACGGGCCTCCGCGAGATCGTGCACCCCGCTCAGCGCCTCCAACTGCGTCCGCGCCTGCCGCCCGCTCCCAATCAGCCCAACCACCCGGCTGTCCGATCGCGCCAAGTACTTGCTCGAAATCCCGCTCGCCGCCCCTGTTCGCAGTTCACCCAGCCGCCCGGCCTCAAGCACGGCCTGCAGCGATCCCGTCGCCACGTCAAACAGCACCACCACAAACCGCGCGCCGCCCTCAAACGACCCGTAGATCTTCGCGCCTGCCGCCCCCAACTCCTGGTCGGCCCCGCCCATGACATTCAACGACCCGGCCGGAACCGTCGCCCGCCGTCGCCCAACGTTTCCCGCCACCCCTCGGCCCTGCCGGTCAAACGCCCCCTCAACCGCCGCCAGCGCCAGCTCCATATCCCCCAGCGCATCCACGTCCGCCTCAGTCAAATAAAGGGGCATCACATCTCCAGACATCTACTGGGCCACAACCTTGGCCCGATTCTAGGCACCCCAACCCACGATCGTTCCCGCATACCAATCCCCGAACCGAGGCCGACATGTGTACGGCTGAAGGCGTCAGAGCACCATCTCGCTCCCCAACATCAGAGTTGCTCACTCCCGTCGGCCACGTACGCGTCCGCCTCAATCTCCAGCACCGACTCGCCGCCAACCAGGCTCGTACAGCCGATGAACGCCGACGCCGGCATCGCGTTGCCAAACGCCTCCAGGTGCGCCCGTCCCACCGCGTCCGCGTCCCGATCGATGTCGGTCAGGAACACCCGCGTCCGCACGACATCGTCTAGCGTGGCGCCTGCCTCTGCTAACCCCTTCTCGATGATCCCGATCGCGTGTTTCGCCTGCGCATAGGCGTCTCCCGGCGAGTCTGGATGTTCGGGCGGCAGCGGACCGGTGGTCCCGGCCACCCAGATATGCCGACCGACCCGCACGGCCCGCGAGTAGCCGATCGCGGCCTCGGTTGGCTTGCCTGACGAAATGCACTGACGCTCCATGAGCGTGCTCCTGAGGATTCCAGGTGCCTGCATCGTCGCGGCAACTGCCGCGCGGACGCAATCCGCTATGGACGAACGCGCTAGGTCAGCGTGTAGGCGTGCAGCCTCGCGGCGCCGTGAATGTGGAATCTCAGGCGAACCTGCCGCCGACCGCAGGCGCCCAGATCCGCGCCCTGCCAGCTAGCCGCCGCCCGCACGTTATCGACCGCCAGCGGCACGCACTCCTCGCGGCTGAATCCCGGAATCACCTCGCCCGTCTCGGCGTCCAGCACATCCACGTCAACCCAACTCCGCCGTGCAATCACCTCCGCCACGTTCGCGTTCAGCCGCGTGTCCGGCTCGATCTCCAGCGGCGTCGTCTCCAGCGACCCCGAGATCTCCCGGTCCACCGTCTGCATGCACGTGAACCCATCCAGCCGCAGCGTCGCCAGGCCCAACTGCGTCAGTCGCACGGACCCACTCTTCCCGCCCCCAAACTCCTTGGGATAGTTGCCCGGCGGCCAAAGGCTCCAGTCCTCGCCCTGCCCGCTGTAGTAGATGTAAATGGTGTCGTCCTTGACGATGATGCGGTCGCCGATCACCAGGAATCCGGCGTCCCAGGCGCCCCGCTCGCCCCGCGGGATCACCTTGTCGGTCAGGCAGATGCGCGAGAAATGCTCGCCGTCCTTGCTCACGGCCAGCCGCAGGTCCGCCGCGTACTGTCCGAACACTCCGAGCCCGTTGGGCACGTACCAGCCGAACTCGTACACCGAAATCCAGCCCGTGCCGTACCGGTCCAGCGTCAGGAAGTGGTTCTCCTGCTCCAGCCCGTCCTTGGGATCGAGGAACGGGTTGTCGGGACTGGACGTGAACTTCTCGACGCTTGGCCCGTAGGCGATGAACTTGCCGCGGACCGTTGCCGGGCCCGGCTTGGCCGCCGGCACGCGTTCCTGCCAGATCAGGATGTACCGGCGATCCGGGTCCGTGGCCTGCTCGTCCAGCGCCAAAACCACGATATCCGGGCCATGCGACAGCGCCGGTAGGTCGACGACCGGGCCCACGGTCCAGTGAATCCCGTCGGGCGAGTACGCGGCACGGGCGGGCCCACTCCCTACCAGATCTTTCGTGACCATCTTGAACCGGCGCGCCGGGTCGGGCTCCGTCGGGTCGCGAATCACGGCGCCCAGCATGTCCAGGCAGATGTTGTTGTCCTTGGACCTGTTGAACTCGAAGAGCCCCAGCTTCGGCTTGATCCAGTGGACGCCGTCCTCGCTATAGGCGTAGCCCATGCGCCGCCAGCGCAGCCGCTCCTGGTCCGCGCCGGTGTACCAGCACTTGAACAGGCCGTCGTCCGGGTCATACAGCACCGTCCGCACCGACCACACGCTCGCCCGCACCGCGTCCCACTCGTCCAGCCGCCCCACCGGCAACACCGGATTCGCCGGATGCTTCGTCGCCTCGCACACCCGCTGCTCCACGTTATGCGTGGTTGCGACCTCGTCCAGGTCTAGAAACAGGTGTTTTGCCATGGGTCCGAGCTTTCGTGTCGAAATAGTTCGCTCACCGCATATCGTCGCCGGATACCCGCCGGCGCGCAATCCGGCCAATGCCACAACAAGGCTCTCGCGCTCCGCCTACGGCATGCCCGCAAACAGAATCCGCCGCCGCTGCTGACTCTCGCGGACTCGCTGGTCGATCTCCTCGGGGGACCAGTCCTTGAGGACAAGGCCGACAAGGTCGTCGCGCACCTCGCGATGATCGGAGTCCGAGGCCAGATTGCTGACTTCGTTTGGATCCGCCTGCAGGTCGAATAGCTCCGGCGGCTCACCGTGGTAGTAGTTCAGCTTGTAGCGTCGGCGCCGGACCATGCGGGCGGGCCGGTCCGTCCCATGCGCTTCGAACTCAGCGAACACGGCCCGGTCGCCATCAAGCCTCGATTCCAGCAGGTCGTCGCCGACGATCCCCTCGGCTTCGGCGCCCGCCGCTTCCACGATGGTGCGCGTCAGGTCCAGCAGCGAAACCGGCGTATCCACCCGCGAGCCGCCTTCGATCCGGCCCGGCCACGCCGCGATCAGCGGCACCCGCACCGACGGCTCGTAGAACGAACTCTTCCACCACAACCCGTGCTCGCCAAGCATCTCGCCGTGATCCGACGTGTAGACCACCAGCGTGTTGTCGACCGCCCCGCTGGCCTCCAGCGCTTCGAGGACCCGGCCAACCTGCGCGTCCGTGAACGAAACCATGCCGTAGTAGGCCGTCCGTGCCCGTCCAATCTGGGCTTCGGTCAGACCCTCCGCGCCCAGATACTCTCGAAAGCGCCGGCTCTGCGGATGCACCGTGTCGATCGGCTGGGCAGCCGCGCTCGGCTGATTTACGTAGTCCGGGTAGTACATATCGAAGTACTCAGCCCGTACCGTCAGCGGCGTGTGCGGCAGAAACCACCCCACCACGGCCGCCCAAGGCCCATCCTTGCGTGCCGGATCCGACAGGTACGCCACCGCCGAGTCAGTCACGCTCTCGTCGTACCGCTGTTGCCAGGTATCGCCGGCGCCCGCAGTCTCAATCCGCTCGCGAGTTCCGGTATGCGCGCGAATCGGCGCCTCCCAATCCGGAAAGCTGGAGCCCATCACGCCCGGCCGCATCTCGTCGTGGATGCGCCGGGCGAACCCATGCATCTGGTTTGGACCGCCAATGCTCATGCGCCCGCACAGCGCCGTCTCGTATGCCACCGCGTTCAGCCGGTGAGCCCACGTAGGTTCCGTGACGGGCAGCGGACAGGAGTTATCCCAGGCGCCGATTTGGTGGACTGGCAATCCCGTCAGAAAAGCCGATCGCGATGGCACGCAAAGCGGCGACGGGCAGTACGCGTTCTCGAACATTACCCCCCGATCGGCCAGGCTCTGGATCGTCGGGGTCTGGACAAAGGAATGCCCGTACGGCGAACTCACCATCGGGTTGTGCTGGTCGCTCATCAGCACTAGCACATTCGGTCGCGCCGCTGCGCTCAAGCCGGCCTCGGTCCCATCAGCACATCAACGGCTCGCCGTCGATGGAGACCCTTGCATATCGTTTCTCGTCTGCTAATGAGCGGCCGCTCTTGCCCTCGCTCCCTCGGGTTACGCAAAGGTCTCTCTATGGGGCTGCCGTAGGCGTGGGCGTGGCTTGGTAGCCCGCGCAGCTCACGGAACTCACCCCGCCACAACGCTCCGGCGCGATGACCGAGTAATAGTCCTGCCGCACCAGCTTCTCGTCCCCGCCGCAGGCGGCAATCGTCAGGCCAACCAGCACCGCGGCAATCGCCAGGCCTACGCGCCGGCGGCTCCAGCGTGTCGAGCGATAGCCAGTCATTGATCGTTCGTTCCGCAGTGTGTGCTGCTTGCGTGAACCTACCACGGGGGCCCGAAGCTTCTGCTCCGTCCCCTTCTGACCCGTCGAGCGCAAGTGCCGCTGCCGCATGCGAAGATCGTCAGCGATCCAGCGCCCGGACGAATCCCGAATGACCCTCACGGCTCCCGAGCTCAACGTCGTTGGAACCAGCCCCATCCGCCACGACGGCGTCGATAAGGTGACCGGGCACGCGGTCTTCGGCGTGGACGTCAGCATTCCCGGCATGCTGCACGCCCAGGTCCTTCGCAGCCCCCACGCCCACGCGCGCATCACATCAATCGACACCTCGCGGGCCGAAGCCGTGCCCGGCGTCCTCGCCACCATGACGTCGGCCGACATTCCACTGCCGCCGCTGGACGGCCCCCAGGCATTCGGCAACGCCATCCACCTCAAGGCCATGAACGTCATGGCGCGCGACAAGGCCCTCTACCACGGCCACGCCGTGGCCGCCGTCGCTGCGACCTCACCCCATATCGCCGCCGAGGCCCTGCGCCTGATCGACGTCGAATACGAGGTCCTCGACGCCGTCCTCGACGCCAAATCCGCCAGCGCCCCTGGCGCGCCCATCCTGCACCCCCACCTGCGCATGGAGACCGCCGGCGCCTTCGCCGACTCCCCGAGCAACGTTGCCAAGCACATCGTCCTTGAGGAAGGCGACATCGACGCCGGCTTCGCCGCAGCCGATGTAGTCGTGGAACGCGACTTCAGCACCTCCACCATCCACCAGGGCTACATCGAACCCCACAACGCCACCGCCTTCTGGCGCGCCGACGGCACCCTTGAGATCCACTGCAGCACCCAGGGCCACTTCGGCGTCCGCAACGAGATCAGCCAGATGCTCGGCATCCCGATCTCCAACATCCGCGTCGTCCCTGCCGAAATCGGCGGCGGCTTCGGCGGCAAGCTCACCAACTACGTGGCCCCGATCGCGGTAGTCCTGGCCCGCAAGTCCGGCCGACCGGTCAAGATCACCATGGACCGCACCGAAACCCTTCTCGGCACCGGCCCCGCACCCGCCGCCTTCATCCGCTGCAAGCTCGGCGCCACCTCGGCCGGCGACCTCACCGCGGCGCAGCTCACGATGCACTTCGAGGCCGGCGCCTTTCCCGGCTCCTCCGTCGGCGGCGGCGCCAACTGCGGCTTCGCCCCCTACCGCCTGGAGAACTTCCGCGTCGACGGCTACGACGTTGTTGTCAACAAACCCAAGTCCCAGGCCTTCCGCGCCCCCGGCGCCCCCCAGGCGGCCTTCGCCGTCGAGGGCGTGATCGACGAACTGGCCGAGTCCCTGGGCATGGACCCGCTGGAGTTCCGCCTCCGCAACGCCTCCGGCGACGGCGACCTGCGACCCAACGGCACCCGCTTCAACGACATCGGCAACAGCGAGCAACTCCGCGTCGCCCAGTCCACCGATCACTGGCAATCCCCGGTCGCTCAGCGGAATGGCCGTCTCTGCGGACGCGGCGTCGCCTCCGGCTTCTGGGGCAACGGCGGCGGCACCTCGTCCGCCACCGCGCGCCTCAACGGCGACGGCTCGGTCACCCTCTTGGAGTCCTCGCCCGACATCGGCGGCACCCGCACGTCCATCGCCATGCAACTGGCTGAGACCCTCGGCATCGGCGCGGACCGCGTCCATCCCCGCATTCCCGACACCGATGCCATCGCCGAAGGCGGCAACGCTGCCGGCAGTCGCACCACCTTCGCCACCGGCTGGGCCGCCATCGAAGCCGGCCAGGACCTTCAACGCAAGATGCGCGACGCCCTGGCCGACATCTGGGACGTGGCCGAGTCGAACATCGATGTCTCGCTGGAAGGCTTTGCCGCCAACGGCTACGCCGTTGACTTCGCCGAGGCCGCCCGCCTGATCGTGCGCGAGGGTGAGGCCCCCGTCGGCGTCGCCACCACCACGCCAACCCTTCCCGGCCCCTCCTTCGCCACGCACATCGTCGACGTGGCCGTCGATCCCGAAACCGGCAAAGTCGACGTCCTCCGTTACACCGCCGTTCAGGATGTCGGCAAAGCCGTCTATCCGCCCTACGCCAGCAGCCAGATCGAGGGCGGCGTTGCCCAGGGCATCGGCTGGGCCATCACCGAGGGCTACACCTACGACGACGCCGGCCGCATGACTAACACCTCGTTCCTCGACTACCGCATGCCCACCGCGTTGGACGTCCCGAACCTGGAAATCGTCATGGTCGAGTACCCCAACCCCGGCCACCCTTACGGCGTGCGCGGTGTCGGCGAACTGCCGATCGTCCCGCCCCTGGCCGCCCTCGCCAACGCTATCCATAACGCCACCGGCGGCCGCATCCGCCACCTCCCCGCCTCGCCGGTTCGGGTGCTGGCGGCCGTCAACGGATCCGAGAACGCCTAGCGCGCAGCGCCCGTCCACCCGCCACGGAGA
>VXPS01000073.1:3105-11781 GCA_009839425.1 Chloroflexota bacterium | reverse complement strand
TCCTAGGGCTGTCCGCGGTAACGGCCGCGCGGCTCTACGGCCGCGATCGCTTTGCGGCCCCATCGTTCGCGCCAGCGACGCTGAACGGAACGCTGATCGTGCTGGCCCTGGCGCTCACGCCCGCCGTCGGCCCTGTCGGCGTGGCCGTCGGCTACCTGGCGGGCGCCGGAGCACACCTGCTGGTCCAGCTTCCGGCCCTGGTTCGGGACGGCGTTCGAATGACTGCGCCGGCGTGGCGGGGGAACTCCGATACGGCCCGCGCCTTGCGGCTCTACCTCCCGATAGCAGGCGGCCTCGTGATCGCGCAGGCTCTCGTGATCGTGGATACCAACCTCGCGTCGCGCACGGGTGAAGGCAGCCTCGCGATCATGCGCTTCGCCACCCGTCTGCAGCAGTTTCCGCTGGGACTAATCGGTTCCGCGATTGCCCTGGCATTCCTGCCAGTGCTTGCGCGCAGTGCTCCCGAGAAAGTGCGCGACCTCGTGAACGCGGTCGAGTTCAAGTCGGCGCTCGTGGCTGCCGCGCGCAGCGCCTTCGTCCTCATGGTGCCGGTCGCCGTGATCCTGACCGCGCTGAGCGTTCCGGTGATTCGTGTGGTCTACGAGCGGGGAGACTTCGATGCGGCGGCCACCGATCTCACCGGTCTCGCCCTCCTGATCTACGCGGTCCAACTCCCGATCACCGTCCTCGACCAGGTCTTCATCGCGGCGTTCTACGCCACCCGCAACACATTGACGCCCGTGTTGGTCGGCGTCGGCGGCGGGCTGGCCTATCTGGTCGCCGCGCTGGCCCTGGTCGAGCCGTTCGGAGTCTTCGGGCTCGTGGCCGCCAACTCGGTCCAGAACAGCCTGCACGGCGTGGTCCTAGGCTGGCTGCTGTGGCGTCGCCTCGGCGGATTCGGCGACCCCGGCCTTTGGTTCTTTGGTGTCCGCGTCATTGCGGCCGGCGCTCTCGCGGCTGCTGTCGGCCTGTTCTTGCGCGAATGGTCGACCCTCGCATTGGAACCTGGGGGAATCGCCGGCTGGCGAGTGCTATTCGTGAGCGGCACGGGGATCGCGGCCGTCTACATCGCCGTGCTGGCGTTGCTGCGGGTCCCGGAAGTGCCGCGACTGGCAAGGCTGCTTCGGACTCGACTGCGCACCTAACGAACGGTCTGGCACGGCCGCTGCCGCGTGTCGGCTACGATCAGCGCTCGCACGCGCCTGTGGGAGTTCTCGTATGGCAGTGATGACCGGCTCCGACGCCGTGGTCCAGAGCTTGATCGCCGAGGGAATTGACCTGGTGTTCGGGATCCCCGGATATCACAGCGAACACCTCTACGGCCGCCTGATGCGGCAGGACAAGGTTCGCCACGTCCTGGTGCGGCACGAGCAGGGCGCCGGCTACATGGCCATTGGCGCCGCGCGGGTCACCGGCAAGCCCGCCACGATTCTGAGTACCGCCGGTCCCGGAGCGCTCAACGTCGCCACCCCGATGGGCGAGGCCTACGGCGACGGTATCCCGCTGCTCAACATCATGGCCGAGGACATGTCCGCGTACCTCTACCAGGACAAGGGCATCGTCCACGAGAGCAAGGACCAGTTCGGCGTCTTCAGCCGCCTCAGCCAGTGGAGCCGGCAGGCCATGTCGCCCGGAGAGATTCCCGGCGCCATTCACGAAGGGCTCCGCCGCATGCAGGTCAACCGGCCGCGTCCGGTCGTCGTCGAAATCCCGGTCGACGTATTCCAGGGTGAGGGCGACGTAGAGCTGCTTCAAGAGGAGACCCACCAACCGCCGCAAGGCGATCCTTCAGACCTGGAGCGCATGGCATCGATCCTGGCCGCGGCCGAGCGTCCCCTGATCTGGGCTGGCGGCGGCGTAATGATGTCCGGCGCATGGGACGAACTGCGGACGCTAGCCGAGTCGCTGGACATCCCCGTCATGCTCACCACCACGAGCAAGGGCGCCATGCCCGAGGATCATCCGCTGGTCATCGGCAACTTGAACCAGCACGGCCCCATCCGCCGCTTCATGCAGCAGGCGGACGTCATGCTGGCCGTGGGCGCTCGCTTCTCGTACCTCTCCAGCGGTCGCTGGACAGTGCCCGTACCCAAGCGCCTGCTGCACATCGACATCGACCCCACCCAGCCCGGCAAGAACTTTCCTGCTGAAATCGGCGTGCATGCGGACGCCAAGGCCGGCTTGGCGGCGCTGGTTGAGGCAACGGCCGATGCACCCGAGGTGGACCGCGACGAGTGGGTCGACGCCGGGCGTGCCGCACGCGCCGAAGTTCGCGCCGAACTGGCGCAGCGTGCTCCGCTCGAGTGGGGCCTCATGCAGGCCATTCGAAACGCCCTGCCTCGAAATACCATCGTCGCCAGCGATCCGCACCTGCTCGGCTATTGGAGCCGTGAGCACCTGCCCTTCTACGAGCCGCGCACCTGGCTCTATGGCTTGGCCTTCGGCACGTTGGGCTATTCGTATCCCGTCGCCCTCGGCGCCAAGATCGTGGCTCCAGATGAACCCGTCATCTCGCTGACCGGCGACGGGGGCTTTCTCTTCACCGCGCAGGAAATGGCAACTGCCGTGCAGCAGGGATTGAACGTCCCCGTCGTGATCATCAACGACGACGCCTACGGCGCGATCAAAGAGGACTTCCTGCGCGATTACGACAACGACTACGAGGTCAATCTCAGGAACCCGGACTTCGTGAAATTCGCTGAGTCCTTCGGCGCCGTCGGCCTGCGAGCCACTCCCGACACGCTGGAGGCCACCTTGCGTGACGCGTTGGAACTCGACCGCCCTTCGCTCATCGACGTGCCGGTCAAGTGCCGGCGGCCGCTGCAGGTGCAATAGCCGTTCCGACGCTGGCCGGCCCGGCCGCGGCCGGACTTCAACTGGTTTGGCCGTCTGGGCTATGCTCGTACCCGATTAGGGCATCAGTGAGCCAGGGTCATGTTCAACCATGCTCCTCGAGTCCTAGGCCGACGTGCCGTCATCGGCGCGCTGATCGTTGCCCCAGCCGTGATTGGGCTGAGCGCCTGCGCCGACAGCGATTCCTTCGAGTTCAAGCCCTCGGGTCGCTGTGGACGCGGCTGCGTGGGCGCCACGGACTACGAGAAGGACGACGAAGCGCGCCGCTCGGGCCTCGATCAAGCCAAGGCGGCCAAGGAATCCGGCCAGGGCAGCTAGAACCGTAACGTCGGTTGATGCCTCGTCCTCGGCCGGCTGTTGGGCCGCGCATCTGTTGACGTTGTCGTCGTAGCCGAAGGGACGGTCCGTATGAGTCTTGCTGGTCGAGTCGCGCTGGTCACCGGTGCCAGCCGGGGGATTGGACGCGAAATCGCGCTTGGCTATGCACGCGCCGGCGCACACGTCATCCTGGCGGCGCGCGACGAATCGCGGCTCACCGCCGTGGCAACCGAGATTGTCGAGCTATCGGGAACATCCGACGTCGTGCCGCTTGACGTCAGCGACTCGGCTGCCGTGCGCCGGGTGATCGACGACTCCGTTCGTCGCCACGGGCGGCTTGACGTGCTTTGCAACAACGCTGGCATCAGCAATGCCCGCGGACCCGTGGCCGAGGTCTCGCCCGAGGCCTTCGCAGGCGTCCAGGCGGTGAATCTCATCGGCCTATTTGCCTGTTGCCACGCTGCGCTTCCGCACATGATCGGTGCGGGCTACGGGCGCATCGTCAACGTCTCGTCAGGCGCTGCCATCATGTGCAATCCAGGCGAGTCGGCCTACGCCGCATCCAAGGCCGCCGTCAACGCCCTGACCATTGCCATGGCCAAGGAGGTCGAAGCGTCGAACGTCCTGGTCAACGCCATGAGTCCCGGCTCGGTCACGACTGACATGAACCCGACCTCCGACGTGCCACCGTCCGAGGCCGTGCCCACGGCCGTCTGGCTGGCCTCGCTGCCCGATGGTGGCCCGACCGGGCGCTTCTACCGGTTCATGCAGGAGCTGCCGATGCTGCCCCAGATCGATCTCGACTGGAAGAGCCGCTGAACCGGCGTATCCTCGCGGCCTAGTCCCAGAGCGCGTCCAGCGTCCAGGCTTTCAAGGACCGGACGGTGCTGGGCGCCCCCTGCGAACGCAGCGACACGCCAACGCTGTCTTCGCGATCCGGGTAGACGCGCACCGCCAGGGCCTGCCGCCCGTTTGCGAAGACCTCCACCGCGCTGCGATCAACGAATACCCGCAGCCGCAGCGGTTCGTCCGGAGCGATCAGGACCTGCGCATTCTCCGGAGCGCGCGACAAGGCATCGGCTGCGGTCGACGAATACGACGTGTCGATCGAGAGCTGGCTCAGGTGGGTCCACAGCGGTCCGACGATTCCCTGCGTGAAGTGGTTCGTGCGATAGCCGCGGTCGCGATAGAAGGCGATGCGCGTGCATTCCTCGCGGTCCGGCGAGCGCAAGACGTTGAGTTCGATCATCGGCGCGGACGAGGGCTCGACTTCCAACTCCAGTTCCAGCGAGTCGCCGGCCGTTCCGTCCAGCACCACCTCCTGGTTAGCCGGCAATTCCAGCGAACCCAGGTCTTGCTCCGCCTGGCGCAACGAGGTCAGGGTCTCGACTGGTTCCACATACACAACGTCGCCATCGACCGTCAGGCGTCGAGGCAGCGTCATAATCTGGTTCCAGCGCGGCGTGGGCTTGCCCGGGTTCATGTTGAAGATCACGATCAGGCCGCCCATGCCATCGGGCGTGGCCGACGGCGCGTGCAAACCCGAAGGCCCCGACGGTCCGAAGTTGTACTTCGCGCCGTGGGTCACCACAAACTTGTCGCGCTCGGTGTCGTAGTCGCCCAGAAGGTACTGACCGCCCCGCGTATGGCTGTAAAAGAGCAGCATGTGGCGGTCGCCAATCGGCCAGAAGTACGGACAGGCGCCGTCGTCGCCGACCCTTGAGTAGTGGTCGTCTTCGACGAACGGATGCAGGTACTCCCAGTGCTCCAGGTCCTCTGACCTGAACAGGAAATTGGCCCGGATCGGCTTGCCGCCGGGGCCCTCGGGCTTGGTTCCCGCTGACAGCGAGTAGTAAACGCCGTCCTTCATCCAGATGCACGGATCGAAGACCCGGTACGGCGCCGGCGGACCGTCGCGATCCGGCATCGGAATGACTGCCTTGTTGCCGACTTTCTCCCAGTTGAGCAGCAGCGGATCGCTGGACGTCGCCACCATGTTCCCGGCGCCGACACCGTGGTATATCGCAATCACTCGGTCGTCCTCGACCAGGGTCGAACCCGAGAAGCACTTGTCCTCCGGGCTCGGATAGATGGCATACGGCAGATCGCGCCAGCGCACCAGGTCGTCGGACACCGCGTGACCCCAGTGCTGCCGGTCGTCCTCCGGCGGGTACGCCTGGTAGAAGAGGTGCCAGCGGCCCTGCCAGAAGCAGAGACCGTTCGGGTCGTTGAGTGTCGACTCGGGGTTGACGTAGTGATACGCGGGCCGGTGGCGCAGGCCCGCATACGACTCGCGCGACGCCAGCAGGCGCTGCATCAGCGGGTTCGTGGCAAGTGCGGCTTCCTGCTCGGCCAACGTCGTTGGGTAGGTGTATGCGGGAACGCGCGACTTTGGAGCGATCACGTTGCCTCCGGTCTCGGTGCAACCCGAGTTGACGCCTGGGGACTGGTCACGAATCTAGACGGCGGCGCATCCGGCGACAAGCGTGCAACCCTGTCCGCTGTCGAGCTTCGAATGTAGGAACTACCGGCTGCGAGGCGTTACTAGCTCACCGCCCCGCACGACGGCCGCGGCACTCCATATCCGGCCGGGGCGCTCGTTGCCGCTCACGTCGCGCAGTGCCACCTCATCCGTGCCCTCGGTCAGGACCGCCAGGTCGGCGCAGGCGCCCGGAGCCAGTGTGCCCACCTCGTCCGCAAGCCCCAGCAGTTCGGCCGGACGAGACGTAATGCGTGGCCAGGCGTCCTCCGCGCGCATGCCGGCGGCCAGGAGCTTGGACACGGTCAGCGGGAGATCATGCTGCGGATTGGATCCAACGTGGCGCCGGTACTGGTCGGTCGAAATCGTGTCAGGCAGGAACCCTTCCTTGACAACCGTTTCCGCAACCTCGAAGTCGAACGATCCCATCCCATGTCCCGTGTCGAAAAGAACACCGCGCTCGCGGGCTTGCCAGACGCAATCCAGGACCCGCCCGTCCCGTGCGATTCGGTCGACGAGCCCGTGCAGGCAGTAGGTCACCACGTCGCCTGGCCGCAATCGCTCCAGCAACTCCTCAAGCGGAAAGTCCTCGTCGTGGCGGGTGCCGACCAGCAGCGGTCGATCGGTCGCCTCGCCTACCTGGATCGCTCGGCGCAACATCTCGCGCGGGTCACTGTCGCCGCATACGGCCTGGGCCACGTTAATGGCAACGCCCCAGATCAGGTCGCCCCCGTCGCGGATGGCGTTCACGCAGGCGTTCACGTCCGCCTCGGCCGGATCGCCCAGGCTGAAGCCAGGATTGGACTCCCCCGAGGCCGATAGGTTGATAGCCATCCGCACGCGCGTCCGAGCTCGTTCGATCAGTCGCTCGCGATAACGAGGCCAGTTACGCGCGCCGGCATCGCCTTGCGACATGACGGTTGTGGAGCCGCGCGGCAGGAAGTGCTCATCGGGATCGATTCCATACTTCGAATCCTCAACGGCCGGATGCGCGTGCATGTCCACAAGCCCGGGCAGCAACACGCCGTCGGGAAAATCGAGCTGCCGCCGCGCCGTCGGAGCCTGGTCTGGTTCCGTCCCGATAGTCGTGATCGCGATGCGATCCGCGATCGTCGCCACATGGCCGGGGCCGCTAAGTCCCCGGGCCGGGTCCTCCATGCGGCCGGCGGTGATCAGCAGGTCGACTTCCACGAGGCTTGCCGTTTCGGGTTAGGACGATTTCGACGCTGCATGGTACTTTGGCCCACGGCGCCGAGCGGAGAAGGCGCACTCTAGGGGAGGCTCACGGTATGGGTATCGGTTCACATATAACCCGACGCCGCATGCTACGCATGGCCGGTGGATTGGGTGTAAGCGCAGCAGGCGTCGCGGCCCTGGCGGCCTGTGGCGAAGCTGAGCCGCAGATCATCACGAAGGAAGTCCCGGTCGAGACGACGGTCATCAAGGAAGTTCCCGTCGAGACGATCGTGACCAGGACCGAGGTTAAGGAAGTTCCGGTCGAGCGCATCGTCACGCAAGAGAAGATCGTGACCCAGCAAGTTGAGGTACCGGTCGAGCGTGTCGTGACAGAGATCGTCGAACGGGAAAAGGTCGTCGAAAAGGTCGTCACCAAGGAAGTCGAAGTGATGGTCGAGGCGCCGATGCAGAAGGCGCCCGTGCGGCTTGAGTTCTCCACCGACTGGGGTTCCGGCGTTCGCGCGGCCACGCACAAGTTCATGGCCGAGCAGTACAACAAGGTCAATCCGCACGTTACGGTTGACATTCTCATCATCTCGGGATCCGGCGGCAGCACTGCGGTCGGTTACTCCGGCATCTTGACGAACCTGCTGGTGGCGGGTTCGGGGCCGGAACTAATGTCCGAGCTGTGGTGGAACGCTGACCTCTACAACCTGGACCTCGAGCCGCACATGCAGCGGGAAGGGTTGACGAAGGACGACTTCTGGTGGCACGACGGCTACCTGGTCGACAAGGACGGGGTCACCCGCGGCGTGCCCTACGGCGTGTACGTAGGCGCCATGATGGCGAACCTGAGCTTGGTCGAGCGCTTCGGCGTCACCATTCCCGACAAGGACTACTCGTTCGACGAACTGCGCGACCTGGGCGCCCAGATGCGCGACCCCGAAACCAACGTCTGGGGTTTCGAGCGCCAGACCTACAGTTGGAACCAGGGCTTCGCCGAGCGCTTCGCCAGCGAAGGCGCCAAGTGGTACGACACGGCGACCGAGACCTCCACGGCTTCGATCGCCACGCAGCCGGGCGGCAACTCCGTTGAGGCCTTCGCCGACTGGTGGAAGTTGGCCTGGGAAGACGGCGTCTCGCCGAACACCGACGAGGTACAGGCCACGCTCGAGTCGCCGGCCAACACCTCCGGCTCGAACAACCTGTTCGCCACCGGCCTGATCGGCATGTCTGGCTTCGGGTACAACTCGGGCGGGGGCATCAAGAACCGCATCGGTGGCCGTTTCGACTTCCACGTCTTCTGGCCATATCAGTCGCCCTACTCGGGGCTTCGCGGCTACCACAATGAGACCAACAACATCGTGGTCAACCGTGCAGCCGAGGAGCGCGGCAACGCCGAGGAGGCCGCTGGGCTTGCCTTCTTCTGGCACGGCGACATCATGGCGCCGTACCTGGCCGAGTTCCAGCCCGTGGTTCCGGCTGTCAAGAACATCTGGAACAGCGAGTTCATCACCAAGTTCGCCAGCGGAACGGACAACTTCCCAGACTTGGCCGCCGAGGCTGAGCAGGTCGGGCAGTTCCGCGAGAACTGGGTCCGCGGCACCCACTCGCACCCGAACTGGCTTGAGTGGTTCCGCCTCTCCCGCGCCAAGTTGACCGACCGGGCGCTGGTTGGAGGCGAGAGCCCCTACCAGATGATGGAAGAGTTGGACGCGGAGGGAACCGAAGCTCTCCGACGCGAGATCTAGGCTCTCAGGATTTGTCCCGGTGGGGGCGCCGCTGTGGGGTGGCCCCCCGCTGGTCCCCCGGGCGCCATGGATCCAAAGTGGGGTTGCGCGGGCAACACC
>VXPS01000073.1:0-3095 GCA_009839425.1 Chloroflexota bacterium | reverse complement strand
AACAATTTTCTTTCTATTGTGGCCCGGGTGTACAACATCCCCACCCCCCCGCTATCTATGCGACATCTTTTTTGCGCCGGGGGGCGACGCCGATCTGGCGTCCCCACCGGCTGTCCACAGGCAGCCCTTGCTACAAGCGTTGGTTGCCTCGGACCACACGGGCTCTTGGCCCGGAGGTGAAGCGTGGCGTCGAGCAGCCTTAGCGCGAAGACTTCAGGTCTGGGCGCGGCGCCCGAACGCCTGTCACGCTGGCGAGCTTTCCGCAAGTGGATTGCGGCCCAGGAAGGCTGGGTCTTCATTTTCCCCTGGGTCGTTGGGTTCATCCTTCTTGACCTCGGGCCGTACATTTTTGCGCTCATCATCTCGTTCCTGAACTGGGATGTGGGTCGCCCGCCGACGTACATCGGACTCCGCAACTACCAGGCCGCCTTCACTGATCCCCTGGTCGGCAAGAGCCTCTGGAATACCGCCTACTACACCCTGTTCCACGTACCCGGGTCCACGGTGATCGCCTTCACCGTCGCCGGCCTGCTAAACCAGAAGGTCCGTGGCATGCCGATTTGGCGCACCATGTATTACATCCCCTCCGTAACCTCCGGCGTGGGCATGGCCTTGATCTGGATCTGGCTCTTCGCGCCACGCGGGGCGATGAACGGCCTGTTGGGGTGGTTCGGCATTGAGGGCCCACGCTGGCTGACATCCACCACCTGGGCCATGCCGGCGCTCATCATCATGAGCTTCTGGGGCGTGGGTTCCTCAATGGTGATTTTCCTGGCCGGGCTGCAGGGCGTGCCTCAGCATCTGTATGAAGCGGCGGAAGTGGACGGCGGCGGTTGGTGGGCCAAGGTTCGTCATGTCACCATTCCAATGATGACCCCCTACATATTCCTCAGCCTGATCCTCGGCGTGATCGGGTCGTTCCAGGTTGTGACCCAGGCATTGCTGATGACCGAGGGCGGGCCGGACAACGCCACCCTCTTCATCCTGCTCTACATCTGGATCATGGGCTGGAACGCCTTCAAGATGGGCTACGCCGCCTCGATCTCCTGGATCCTCTTCGCAATTATCTTTCTGGCCACGATCGTCCAGTTCCTGGGCGCGCGGCGCTGGGTCTATTACGAATACCAGGAGCCCGGCTAAATGGCCGCGACAACGGCAGAGGCACAACGGCGCCGTCCGGTCGCGCTGCGCGCCTTTCGCTGGACGCGCCGAATCTTGCTCTATCTCATCGTCGTCGGTGGGTCTTTCGTCTACATGTACCCGGTGTTTTTCATGCTGCGTACCTCGCTGACGAAAGAGTCGGACCTCTACGTCGTTCCGCCGATCATCGTGCCGCTGCCCCCGGTCTGGGAAAACTACGCCATCATGTGGCAGAACGGCCCGACGTGGTCGTGGATCAAGAACTCCCTAATCGTGGTCTCCTTCAGCGTGGTCGCCGAAACAGTGACCAGCGTGTCGGTGGCCTACGGCTTCGCTCGCACCCGTTTCGCGGCGCGCGACAAGCTCTTTATCGGCGTGCTGGCCACGATGATGCTCCCGGGCGCCGTCACGCTCATTCCGCGCTGGCTCATCTTCCACCGCCTGGACATGATCGACACCCTGTGGCCGCTGCTGATTCCACGCCTGTTCGGAACGGCCTTCTACATCTTCATCATGAGGCAGTTCTTCCTCACGCTGCCCCGCGAGCTTGACGACGCGGCCCGAATCGACGGCGCCTCCCACCTGCAGATCCTTCGCAAGGTCGTCATCCCGCTCTCGGTTCCCGCCATCGCGACCATTGCGGTCTTCTCGTTCATGAACCGCTGGAACGACTTCCTGGAACCGCTGATCTATTTGCTACGTACCGAAAACCTGACGCTCGCGGTTGGCCTGAGATTCTTCGTCTCCAGATTCGGCACCGAATACCACCTCCTGATGGCCGGCGCCATGCTGCTCATCGTGCCAATGATCATCGCCTTCTTCCTGGCCCAGAAACAGTTCATCCGCGGCATCGCCCTGACCGGCATCAAGGGCTGACGCGCTCCGGTCCAGCCGCGCCTGGCTTCGACAGTCGAAACGGATCCAGAGCCCCGGTCGCGCCGTCTTCACAGGCTGTCTATCCTGAGCCCCGGCCCATCTCAAGTGCCCGAGGTCTCCACATGAGCGCCAACCCAGCCAGCCACGACGGCTTCCTTCTCATGGACCGCCTGGAGTCCCGCCACAACGTCGTCCGAGCCGTTTGCCAGGCCGAAAAGCACCCGCTCAACCCCGTGCTCCCGCTGGGGGACATCCAGGAATGGGACTCCACCCACTGCGCGCCCTGGTCCTCGCAGAGCGTCATCTACGACGAGGACGACAAGCTCTTCAAAGCCTGGTACGCCGGCTCCGACATGGGCGGCGCCAGCTGGTGGGCAACCGGCTACGCCATCAGCGAAGACGGCGTCAACTGGCACAAGCCGAATCTCGGAATGTTCGAGTACAAGGGCAGCAAGGACAACAACATCGTCATCGAAGGCCGAGGACCGATCATCAAGGACGACGCCGAGCCCGACCCCAACAAGCGCTACAAGGGCATCAAGCGCCTGCACAGCTACGTCGGCGAGCCCGCCTATAGCGAACACGGCGCGCGCGCCATCTTTTCCCCTGACGGCATCAACTGGACCACGGGCGAGCGAATCCTGCTGCCGCGCTGGGGTGGGCGCCCGCCAGATGTCGGCGTCCTGGTCCGTGACGACCAGGACCCCGATCCAAGCCGGCGTTTCAAATTCGTCTACCAGTGGATGGTTGATCTGGATGAGCCCCATCTGAAGCAGTTTTCGAAGCGAAACCCGTCCCAGGGCCGAGCCAAATTTCTGGCCTATGGTCCCGACATCGAGAACTTCCGCGAGGCCGACGAAAACCCGCTGATTTCGCCCAACGACGGCCTTGAGGAAGAAGACCACCACGTCATGATGGGCCCATACGGCGGCGCCTGGATCATGGCCTACGAATACGGCTGGTATGTGCCCAGCGACTACGGGCTTTACGGCATGTACGGGGGAGACATCCGCCTGGCGGTCAGCGCTGACGGCGCCAATTTCGAACGCGTCAACCCCCACCAGCCCACCATCCCCCGC